>JACMKK010000287.1 GCA_014380115.1 Luteimonas sp.
ACTTCTTGACCGCCGGATCGCGCTCGTCGAACAGGTGCGCGACGATCGCCGAGTCGCGATCCAAGCCGAGCGTCAACTGCGTGAGGTCATTGGAGCCGATCGAGAAGCCGTCGAAGATGTCGAGGAACTCGTCGGCAAGCAACGCGTTAGAGGGCACCTCGCACATCATGATGATCTTGAGGTCGTTCTCGCCTTGCTTGAGGCCATTCTGGGCGAGCACTTCGATCACCGCGCGGCCTTCGCCGGGCGTGCGCACGAACGGGATCATCACCCAGAGGTTATCCAGGCCCATCTCATCGCGCACCTTGCGCACGGCGCGGCATTCCAGCGCGAAGGCGTCCTTGAACGACGGATCGACGTAACGGCTGGCGCCGCGGAAGCCGATCATCGGATTCTCCTCGTGCGGCTCGTAGCGTGCGCCGCCGATCAGGTTGGCGTATTCGTTCGACTTGAAGTCCGACAGACGCACGATCACCGGGCGCGGCGCCACCGAAGCGGTGATCGTGGCGATGCCCTCGGCGAGCCGGTCGACGTAGAAATCGACCGGGCTAGCGTAGCCGGACATCTTCGCGTCGATCTTCTTCTTGGTCTCTGCATCCTGCGTGTCGTACTCGAGCAAGGCCTGCGGATGCACGCCGATATGGCTGGCGATGATCATTTCCAGGCGCGCCAGGCCGATGCCCGCGTTGGGCAGCATCGCGAAGTCGAAGGCACGCTCGGGGTTGGCGACGTTCATCATGATCTTGAGCGGCGCGGGCGGCATCTGCGCCAGGTCGGCGGTGGTGCGTTCGAAGGGCAGGGCCCCCGCATAGATGAAGCCGGTATCGCCCTCGGAGCAACTCACCGTGACCTCGACGCCGTCGGCGATGGCGTCGAGCCCGTTGCCGGTGCCGACGACCGCGGGAACGCCGAGTTCGCGCGCGATGATCGCGGCATGGCAGGTACGACCGCCACGGTTGGTGACGATCGCCGAAGCGCGCTTCATCACCGGCTCCCAATCGGGATCGGTCATGTCGGCCACCAGCACGTCGCCGGGTTGGACGCGGCTCATGTCGGCGAGATTGCGCACCACGCGCGCGACGCCACTGCCGATCTTCTGACCGATCGCGCGGCCTTCGGCGATGACCTTGCCGCGCGCCTGCAGGTGGAAGCGTTCGACCTGCGTGGCATGGCCGCGCGACTTCACCGTTTCCGGGCGCGCCTGGACGATGAAGAGCTTGCCACTGACGCCGTCCTTGGCCCATTCGATATCCATCGGCCGCTCGTAGTGGCGCTCGATGGTCAGGGCCTGCCGCGCGAGTTCGTGGACGTCCTCGTCGGTGATCGAAAACCTTGCGCGCAGTTCGGCCGGCGTGTCCTCGTTGCGCACGCGCTCGCCGGGCTTGTCCGAGTACACCATGCGGATCTGCTTCGAGCCGAGCGAGCGGCGCAGGATCGCCGGTTTGCCCTGCAGCAGGGTCGGCTTGTAGACGTAGAACTCGTCGGGATTGACCGCGCCCTGGACCACGTTCTCGCCGAGGCCGTAGCTCGACGTGATGAACACCACCTCGCGGAAACCCGATTCGGTATCGAGCGTGAACAGCACGCCTGCCGCACCGACATCCGACCGCACCATGAGCTGGATGCCGGCGGACAGGAACACGTCCTCGTGCTTGAAGCCATGGTGCACGCGGTAGGCGATGGCGCGGTCGTTGTAGAGGCTGGCGAAGACTTCCTTGACCTTGCGCACGACATCGTCTTCGCCGGTGACGTTGAGGAAGGTTTCCTGCTGGCCTGCGAACGAGGCGTCGGGCAGGTCTTCGGCGGTTGCCGAGGAACGCACTGCGACCGCCACGTCGCCGCCACCGTTGTCGGCGCACAGCTTGCGATAGGCCTTGCGGATGTCGCTATCGAGTTCCGGGTGTAGCGGCGCGTCGATCACCCAGCCACGGATCTCGCCCCCGGCGGCGTTGAGTGCTGGCACGTCTTCGACGTCCAGCGTCGCCAAACGATCGAAGATGCGCTGGTGCAGGGTGTTGTGCGCGATAAAGTCCTTGAACGCCTCCGAGGTGGTCGCAAAGCCTCCCGGCACCGAAACACCGAGGTTGGCGAGCTGCCCGATCATCTCCCCGAGCGAGGAATTCTTGCCGCCCACCCGGGCGAGATCGGTCAGACGCAGGTCGTGCAGCCACAGGATATTGGCGCTCAAAACGGGCACTCCGGGGGTTGGTCGGGCGGAAAAGGGCGAGCGGACTCGACCGAAGTTGTTATTTTAGCAACCCGGCCCATCGTGGCGCTCGTCACACCCTTCAGGAAGCCATAACGCATGTCGACGACGCGCCCGGTCTTCTACGTCTCCGATGGCACCGGCATCACCGCCGAGACCATCGGCCACAGCCTGTTGACCCAGTTCACCGACACCCGCTTCGTGACCGACCGCATCCCGTTCGTGGACAGCCCGGAACGGGCCCGCGAGGTCGCCGAGCGTATCCGCCGGGTCGGCGAGATCCACGGCGTACGCCCGATCGTGGTCAGTTCCTGCGTCGACCCGACCATGACGCTGTTGATCGCCGCGAGCGGGGCATTGATGCTCGACGTCTTCGCGCCGTTCATCGAACCGATGGAGCGCGAACTCGAGCAGCAGCGGCAATCGCGCGTTGGCCAGGCGCATGGACTGGTGGATTTCGAAACCTACCATCGCCGCATCAACGCCATGAATTTCGCGTTGACGCACGACGACGGCATGGCCATCAACTACGACGAGGCCGATCTGATCCTGGTCGCGGTATCGCGCGCAGGCAAGACGCCGACCTGCGTCTATCTGGCGCTGCACCACGGCGTGCGCGCGGCGAATTATCCGTTGACCGAAGAGGACCTCGAACACGACCGCCTGCCGGCGCGGCTGCGCGCGCATCGCGCCAAGTTGTTCGGGCTGACCATCGATCCGGTGCGGCTGCAGCAGATCCGGCAGGAACGGCGGCCCAACTCGCGCTATGCACTGCTGGAAACCTGCAAGCGCGAAGTCACCGCGGCCGAGGCGCTGTTCCGTGCGGAGCGGCTGCCGGTGCTCAGCACCACGCACACGTCGATCGAGGAGATCGCGAGCAAGGTACTGACGACGCTGGGGATTCACCGCGAGATGTTCTGACGCCTGGCAGAGCCGGGCGGCACGCGTGCTTCAGGCCAGGATTTCCGGCTGCCGCGCCGTAGTATCCCTGGCAGCGCAGACCTCCACGTTAGGCGCATGCGATGCGTCCGTCAATGCTGCCGCAATCGTTTTTCTGCGTGTAGCATCGGCCCCATGACGCACGTCGCCACCCGTACCGCGCGCATCCCGAAACTCAGCCGATTCGGCTGGCTGATGGGCCTGTACGCGGAAAACTTCAATCGCCTGACGCGCTTGTTCGAGCCGGCCGACCTCGCGCCCGGCGCCTACGTGTCCTGCATCGGCGATGGCCTGGACCTGCGCCTGGACGTCATACAGCAACATGCCTACACCACCGAACTGCGCATGACCTACCTGTTGCGCGATCCGTTGACCGGCGAGCCGGACCCTTCCGCGTTCCTGCGCCTGTACCGCGACGCGCGCCAGGTCGAGGCGACCCATTGCTACGTCGGCCGGCGCTGGCAGGACGTGATCGGCATGTATCCGCCGCCGGCGGCAGTGCTGGGCCATCGCATGCGCATGAACACGTTCCTCGGCAAGTGGCTGCAATACCTCGCCGAAGGTGGGCACGGTGTCGCCACGCTGGTTGCGACCGAGTCCGAACTACCGACCGCGCGCGCCCAAGCCTTGTTGGCGGCGCCCTAGGCGTCACGCGTCACCTGCCATGCGTGACCGCGGGCGGAAACCACCTGTCTCGCACACCCGGTACGGTGACCGAAAGGCCTGTTTTCACATTCCCAGAACAAGTCGGACGCAGTCCCGGTCTAGCATCGGCGCGAATTTGCTCACCGTGCCGGAGGAACCACATGACCAAGCTCGATAAACCGCTGCGCCGCGAAGTGGAAATCGGCGACAAGGCCTATACCCTGACGATCGATCCGACAGGCCTGAAACTGGTCGAGAAAGGCCATCGCAAAGGGCTCGAACTGAGCTGGAAGGATCTCGTCAGTGGCGACGCCGCCATTGCCTCGGCGCTCAATGCGGCGACCTGAGCGGTTTTACGCGACAGTCACGAAAAGCCTGCGGTCTGCGGGCTTTTTCTTTCCGAATGCGGTTGTCGGAAAGATCACGCACGCGGCGGCATCGGAAGACGGGCGCCAAAAACGACGAAGGCCCGCCGAAGCGGACCTTGGTCGTTGCATCAAAATGGCGTCCCCACGGGGATTCGAACCCCGGTGTCCACCGTGAAAGGGTGGTGTCCTAGGCCTCTAGACGATGGGGACGCAGTGAAAAACGTCAACGTCTCGCGGATCTGGTCACGACCGGCCTGGGTCGAGACTTTGGTGGAGCCAGGCGGGATCGAACCGCCGACCTCCTGCATGCCATGCAGGCGCTCTCCCAGCTGAGCTATGGCCCCACGGCCGGAAAGCGCGGCAGTTTAGCGGCGGCTGCGCTGGAGCGTCAAGCTAAAACCACAGGCGAACGCCGGCGACCCATCCATGTTCGAGCGTGGATTCATCTGCGTCGTCGGCGAGATCCGCGGTACGACCGAAGCGGCGCGACCACGTGTAGCCGAAATAGGGCGCGAACTGCCGATGCCATTCATAGCGCAGGCGCAGGCCGAATGCGACATCGCTCAAGCCTTTGCCGACATGGTTTTCGATGTCATCGCGGCTGTAAGCGGTGGCTTCGACTTTGGGCTGCAGGATCAGGCGGTTAGTGAGCAGCACGTCGTATTCGGCTTCGAACTTCGCTGCCAGGCGTCCGGATTCGCCGACGTACGCGGTCGCCTCCACTTCGAACTTGTAGGGAGCCAGGCCCTGCATGCCGATCGCGAGCCAGTCGCGTGAAATATCGCCGCCGAAATCGTGCCGTACGCCTGCCACGACATCCCACCAGGGATCGACGGCGTGTCCCCAAAGCAATTCCGCTTCGCCATGTCGGGTATCACCGTTGCGCCGCTCGCCCTCGCTGCGCAACCAGGCGCGGTTGAAGGTGTAGCCGGCCCAGGCGCGCACACCCCAGCCGAAGCCATCGCTCTCGCCGTCGTCGCGCCATTCAAGTTGGTCGACCTGCAACATCGTGATGAACGGGTCGTCGTCCATGTGGTCGCGCATGTCCATCCCTTGTATGTCGGGGAATGCGGCGGCGCGCTCGGCGGCGGTAGGCACCGGCAGTGGGGGTTGCGCCGCGTGCATCGCGTGATGCGAAGGCTCCGGCGTGGTGGCCGTAGCCGGCGCAGCGGATGGCGTCGCTGTCGAAGGCGTCGCTGTCGAAGGCTCCGCTTGCGGCATCTGGTGACCTTCGTGCTGCGCGAAGGACGGCGTCGAGGCCAGCAGTAGCAAGCCGGCCAGGGCAGGGGAGGGCCTCACGCATCCACCCGCACTTCGCGGAACATGCCCAGCTCCATGTGCAACAGCATGTGGCAGTGATAAGCCCAGCGGCCGAGCGCGTCGGCGCGGACGCGATAGCTTCTGATGCTGCCCGGCGGCACGCTCACGGTGTGCTTGCGTACCTGGAACGCGCCTTCCTCGTCTTCGACGTCGCTCCACATGCCGTGCAGGTGGATCGGGTGTTCCATCATCGTGTCGTTGACCAGCACGATGCGCAGCCGTTCTCCATAGTTGAGCCGCACCGGCTCAGCGTCGGAGAAGCGGATACCGTCGAAGCCCCAGACGTAGCGCTCCATGTTGCCGGTGAGATGCATTTCCAAGGTGCGCGACGGCTCGCGGCCATCGGGATCGGCGAACGTGCTCTTCAGGTCGGACAGCGTCAGCACACGGCGGCCATTGCCGCGCAAGCCGATGCCGGGATCGTCGAGCGCACGCGATGGCGTCATCGTCTGCATGTCGACGGCGGGATTGTCCGACTCGCTGGCGGGATGCTTCAGCATGCCGGCGCCCGGCATGGCATGCGTCGAATGATCCATGCCGGACATCGATGCATCCTTGGCCGGCGCCGTGCCGTGATCCATCCCACCGTGGTCCATCGCCGCCATGTCGTGGCCGCCGTGGCCCATGTCGGCCATCGTCAGGATCGGCCGGGGATCGAGCGCCGGGACCGGCGCGGACAGACCCATGCGCGGCGACAGGGTTGCGCGCGCGTAGCCACCGCGATCCATGGCCTGGGCGAAGATCGTGTACGGCTGCTCGTCGGGTTCGACCAGCACGTCAAGCGTCTCGGCGACAGGCAAGCGGAACTCTTCGACGGTCACCGGATGCACGGGTTGTCCATCCGCGGCGACGACCGTCATCTTCAGGCCGGGAATGCGCACGTCGAAATACGTCATCGCCGAACCGTTGATGAAACGCAGCCGCACTTTCTCGCCGCGATCGAACAACGCCGTCCAGTTGCCCGCCGGCGTGGTCCCGTTGGTCAGGTAGGTGTAGGTGGTCGCGTTAACGTCGGCCAGGTCGGTGGGGCTCATCCGCATGCGGCCCCAGGCTTTGCGATCTGCGAGCGTCGCATCCCAACCGTCACGGCGCGCATCGCGCAAGAGGTCGCCGACGGTGCGCTTGTGCCGGTTGTAGTAATCGGCCTGCTTGCGCAGCTTGCGCACGATCGCGTGCGAACTCTCGTCGCTCCAGTCCGACAGCAGGATCACGTGGTCGCGGTCGGCGGCGATGGGATCGGGCTCGCGCGGCTCGATCACGATCGCGCCATAGACGCCGGCCGCTTCCTGCAGGCTCGAGTGCGCGTGGTACCAGTAGGTGCCGGCTTGCCGGACCTGGAAGCGGTACAGCCAGCTGTCGCCGGGCCGGATGCCGTGGAAGCTCAATCCCGGCACGCCATCCATGTTGGCCGGCAGCAGGATGCCGTGCCAATGCAGCGAGGTGTCTTCGCGCAGCCTGTTGGCTACGCGCAGGCTCACCGTGTCGCCCTCGCGCCAGCGCAGCGTGGGACCGGGCAGGGTGCCGTTAACCGTCCTCGCCCACGCCTGGCGGCCGGTGTAGTTAACCGCCGCAGCGCCGATATCCAGGCCAAAGTCCGTGCCGCTGAGTTCCGGCACGCCTTGGGGGGTGTTGCCTTGCGCCGCTACCGTTGGCGGCAGCACCGCCAGCAACGGGAGCGCTGAGAGCCCTGTGACGAACCGGCGACGCGAGTGGTCGGTAAAATCGCCCAGGTCAATCATGGACTTGAGCCGTATTTCTGATGTCATGAGACATCACGGCATCGATGATCGGACAGTTCGCGATCGGACCGCTTCCGGCACATTGGCAGACGAGGCGATCGAGGGTATCGCGGACTGTCTGCAGGCGCGCGATCTCCGCTTCGATGGCCTGCAGGCGAAGACTGGCCAATGCATGCACATCAGCGCGGTTTCCGCTGTCGTCCATGGCCAGGCGTAACAATTCCGCGACATCCGCCAAGCTGAAACCCAAGGCCTTGGCGCGGCGAATGAATTGGAGGCGCTCGAGGTCGCGAGAACCGTACATGCGATAACCCGATGCGCTGCGTCCGGCGCTCGGTAACAGTCGCAAACGTTCGTAATAGCGCACCGTGTCGACGCCGACACCGGCTTGGGAGGCGATTTGGCCGATTCGCATGGCGAACTCGTCAGGAAAGGAGCAAGTCTGAAGTCTAGACCTAGCTCTAGAGTCAAGCCTCACGCATGTAGGTGATTACATAATATACATTATGCGAAGTATTGGATAGAATGAAACCAGAGCTGGAGCCGGTCCTGCCGGCCCCAACCCTGTCGTCAATCAACGAACTTTCCGCCCCAGCCACCACGCCATGGCAGCACCGGCCAACAACCACCCGACCACTTGTTCGATTAGTGCGCCGGCCGTGAACTGCAGCGGGAATCGGTACCAGTTCCAGTACGGCAAGCTGATTACAAGCCATGCGAACACGGCCAAGGCGCCGGCGATCAAAACGCGCTGGCCGAATGAGAATGCGCCCAGCGTCAGGATCCACCCCAGAACCAACGCGGCCAGCAGGTTGCTGACGAATTGCTTGACCAGGTTCGGCACCATGCTTGCCAGTGCCGGATTGCTGTCGGGTTGGTAGACGACAAACGCGGACGGCTGCGATTTGTACTTTTCTGCGAACGCAGTCATCGCCGCCGTATCCGACATTTTCTCGGGCTCGATACCCGGAAGCATGTAGACACCCTCGCCTTTGGTCGCCGACGCCTGCAGCGCTGCCAGCGCCGCATCCTGCTCGACCGCGATCTGCATGCCCATCTCGCCGATCGGCAATACAACGTGCGCGAGCATTCCCCAGATGAAAAAGACGATTGCGCCGATCAACCCGGCAATCAGAAGTCTCATGAGCAGTTCCCATGGCGCGGCCGGATGCCGCGGGCGCAAGCATGCACCTAGCCGCGGGGGCCCCACAGTGCCTGGCCCAGGTGCCAGCCGCTGCCGACGGCGAACACGCCAAGACCGACATGGGCCGCCAACGTGATGGCGATGAGGCCCCAACGCTCGGCACGCAGCAGCTGCCAGACTTCGAGTCCGAGGGCCGAGAACGTGGTCAGCGCGCCGAGCACGCCGGTGATGAGCAGCGCCCGCCAGAACGCGGGGTCGATGCGCTGTTCGATCCAGACCAGGAACAGGCCCGCGCAGAAGCAGCCGACCACGTTGACGACGAGCGTTGCCGAAGGCACCCCGCCGTATCCATGGCGCAGGAAGAATTGGTTGATGGCGTAGCGCAACACCGCGCCGAAGGCTCCGCCGAGCGCGACCGCAAGCGTCTGCGACCAGGCGCCGCTCATTCGCGTGCCTTGTCCTGCGCAGCCGAGCGCGCGTTGCGCAAGGCTTCCAGCTTGTCCTTCAACTTGATCTCCAAGCCCCGCTCCACCGGTTCGTAATAAATGCGCTCGCCCATGGCATCGGGAAAGCCCGTCTGCTCGAGTGCGATGCCGCCTTCGGCATCGTGATCGTACTGATAACCCTTCGAGTAGCCGAGTTCCTTCATCAGTTTGGTCGGCGCGTTGCGCAGGTGCATCGGCACGTCCTGGGTGCCGTATTCGCGGACATCATTCCTGGCTGCGTTGAAGGCAACGTAGGCGGCGTTGGATTTTGCGGTGCTCGCGAGATAGATGACGAGTTGCGCTAGCGCAAGTTCTCCTTCGGGACTGCCGAGGCGATCATAGGTTTCCCAGGACTCGATCGCCATCTGCAACGCGCGTGGATCGGCGAGGCCGACATCCTCCACCGCCATGCGCGTGAGTCGCCGCGCCAGATAGATCGGGTCGCAGCCGCCATCGAGCATGCGCGCGAGCCAGTACAGCGCGGCATCGGGATTGGAACTGCGCACCGACTTGTGCAGTGCGGAGATCTGGTCGTAGAACTGCTCGCCGCCCTTGTCGAAACGGCGCGTGCGGTCGGCCAGCACCTGCTCGAGGATCGAGTCGGTGATCGCATGGTGCCCGGGTGCCGTGCCCTCCCCTGCCCCGGACTCGCCGGCG
>JACMKK010000288.1 GCA_014380115.1 Luteimonas sp.
CGCCAGTTGGCACCGGAACTGTTCGAGTACAACCGCCAGGGCGCCTGGAACGGCCACATCCCGGTCACCGCGATCAATTCCGCGATCCTGGTGTTCGCCGCGGTGCTGCTCGGCGTCGACCAGGTGGTCTTCTCGAACGAGCGCTCGGCCAGCTACGGCAGCCTCATCGAAGGCACCGGTGAGGTGAACCACCAGTGGTCGAAGAGCTGGGCCTTCGAACGGGCGTTCAGCGACTACGTGCGGCGCGAGATCGCGGCCGACCTGCAGTACTACTCGCTGCTACGTCCGCTCAGCGAACTCGCGGTCGCGCGCCAGTTCGCCAAGTCCGATCGGTACGACGCGCACTTCTCCAGCTGCAACCGAAACTTCCACCTGCTCGGCGAGCGCCCGGTCAACCGCTGGTGCGGGGTTTGCCCGAAATGCCATTTCGTGTTCCTGGCGCTGGCGCCGTTCATGCCGAAACCGCGGTTGGTCGGCATCTTCGGACGCAACCTGCTCGACGACATCGCGCAGCTCGCAGGCTACGACGCCCTGCTCGAATACCAGGATCACAAACCGTTCGAGTGCGTCGGCGAGGGCAAGGAATCGCGCGCGGCGATGGCCGTGCTCGCGTCGCGGCCGGAATGGCGCGAGGACGCGATCGTCGAACGCTTCCGGCGCGAGATTGCTCCGCAACTCGGCGGCGACGAACTTGCGGTCGCTCCACTTCTCGTGATCGATGACGAACACGGCATTCCGCCTGCCGTGTGGGACAAGCTGCGTGCTCATCTCGCAACTTGAAGACCGCCGCGTCGCGCTGTGGGGCTGGGGCAGGGAAGGCCGCGCCGCATACCGTGCGATTCGTGCGCGCCTGCCGGCGCTGGCGCTGACCCTGTTCTGCAACAACGACGAAGTCGCGAGTGCGAATGCGCTCGACGACGCGCGTCTGGCCATCGAAACCCAAGCCAGTGCCGGACGCCTGTCGGCGTTCGATGTCGTCATCAAATCGCCGGGCATCAGCCCTTACCGCCCGGAGGCGCTGGTCGCCGCGCACCAGGGCGCGATGTTCATCGGCGGCACAGCGCTCTGGTTCGCCGAGCATCCAGAGGCGCGCACGCTGTGCGTCACGGGCACCAAGGGCAAGAGCACCACTACGGCACTGCTAGCGCACCTGTTGCGCGCCGGTGGCCACCGCACCGCGCTGGCCGGCAACATCGGCCTGCCGCTGCTTGAGGTCCTCGATGGGCCGCAGGCGCTGCTCGATCCGCCGTCGCCGCCGGAATTCTGGGCGATCGAACTGTCGAGCTACCAGACGCGCGATGTCGCGGCGGGCGGCACGCGGCCGGAAGTCGCGATCGTCACCAATATCTTTCCTGAGCATCTCGACTGGCACGGTAGCGAGCAGCGCTACATCGACGACAAGCTGGCGTTGCTGGGCGAGGCCAAGCCTCGCATCGCCGTGTTGAATGCCAACGACCCGTTGCTCTCCGCCTACCAGGGCGATGTCCGCTGGTTCAATCGCGATGACGGCTGGCATCTGCGCGGCGATGCGCTGTATCACGGCGAACGCTTCGTCTTCGACACTGCGAACGTGCCGCTGCCCGGGCGCCACAACCGCAGCAACCTGTGCGCGGTGCTGGCCGCGATCGAGGCCCTCGGCCTCGATGCCGCTGCGCTGGCGCCGCACGCAGCCACCTTCCAACCGTTGCCGCATCGCCTGCAGACGCTCGGCACGTGCGACGGCCTCACCTGGGTCAACGACTCCATCAGCACCACGCCGCATGCGAGCCTCGCCGCGCTCGACGTCTATCGCGAACGCCGTGTCGCGCTGCTCGTCGGCGGTCATGATCGCGGCCTCGACTGGACCGCGTTCGCCGACGCCATGGCCTCGCAAGCGCCCGCCGCCGTGATCACGATGGGCGACAACGGACCGCGCATCCATGCGCTGTTGTCGGAAGTAGCGACGCGGGCGGGCTTCGCACTGATGGCAGCGCCGGACCTCGCGGCAGCAGTGGACCAGGCGCGCGCCTTCCTGGCAGGCGAGGGCGTGGTGTTGATGTCGCCCGGCGCGCCGAGCTTCGGTGCGTACCGTGACTACACCGAACGCGGGCGTCATTTCGCCGGCTTGGCGGGCTTCGATCCCGAGTCGATCGCGGCGATCGCCGGGCTGGGCATCGCCTGAGCGTTCACGACCATTGAACATGCCGGCGCTAGGCTCGCGCCACGGCCATATCGCCGAGTGCGACTTCCATCCATTCGAGTCATCACGGAGAACACGCATGCGCCGCATCCTCCTGCTGTCGTCCTTGCTATTGCTGTCCACGTCCGCATTCGCCGCCATGCAGGCCAAACCGCTGGAATGGAAGGTCGGTAAGCAGCGCTTCAGCGGCTTCGTCGTCTACGACGATGCCTCGAAAGCGGCGCGGCCCGGCCTGGTGATGGTGCCGAACTGGATGGGCGTCAACGCATCCGCGGTGGAGAAGGCCAAGGCGGTGGCCGGTGACAAGTACGTGGTGCTGGTCGCCGACATCTACGGCAAAGGCGTGCATCCGAAGGACAGCAAGGAGGCTGGCGAGCAGGCGCGCAAGGCTTATGCCGATGGCGGGGTTGCGATACGGGCACGGGCGCAGGCAGCGGTCGACGTGCTCAAGGCGCAGAAAGGCAAAGTGCCCCTCGACGAGGCCAGGATCGGTGCGTTCGGTTTTTGTTTCGGCGGTTCCGTCGTGCTCGAACTCGCGCGCTCGGGCAGCGATGTCAAAGGCGTCGTCAGCCTGCACGGCGGCCTGGATACCTATCTTCCGGCCAAGGACAACGTGGTCCGCACCTCGGTGCTGGCGCTCAACGGCGCCGCCGACAGCAGCGTCACCGACAAGCACATCGCCGACTTCGAGAAAGAGATGGATGCGGCCAAGGCCGACTGGCAGCTGGTGGATTTCGGCGGCGCAGTGCACTGCTTCACGCAGCCGGAGTCCCACGAGCCGCCAAACTGCGTGTACAACGAGCGCGCCGCGAAGCGCGCGTTCCGGATGATGGGTGACTTCTTCGACGAGCGCTTCGGCGGTTAGGGCTCACAGCGAGCGATTCGAGGAGCTGCTTTCAAGCCGAGGTCGCTTCGCGGCTCGGCTTGATTCAGGCGAGCTGTCGATCAAGGCGCACATCTCGGTCACTCGTCACGGCGCCTTCGCACCGTTCGCGCGACCTACTCCTCGAAGCGACCCGTGGCGTCACGATCGCGCTCGTATCGTCTCGTGAGCGGAAACGGCGGCAACCAGGCCTCGCGACGGACGGTCCAGAGTTCGTAGGTTGGCATGAGTTGGTCAGGGGCATCCAGGGATCCCAGGCTCACTTCGATTTCGTCGGCGGTTCGTGAGAAAACGGAAGAGCCGCAGCGGGGAC
>JACMKK010000289.1 GCA_014380115.1 Luteimonas sp.
ATCGCTTTGGCCACAGCCAGCCGCAGCCACAAAATCCGCCAGCGCTCGCTCTGCCTCTTCCTCACTGACCTCTGTTGCGTCTATCGTCGGTGCAACCGCTTGTCCCTCGATGCTGCGAGCAAAGCGCAGCACGTCATACAGTTTCTCCAGGGGTAGTCGCGCCAGCGTCTGCACGAGTTCTTCTTTCACTGATTGATCCATCTAATCTTTCCGTACCCGTTCACGGGGGTTGAAAAACACTGTGCAAAGCAACGCCTGATTTGGTAGTCTCAGGTTTATGGAATCTACACTGCTGAATTGCCCCAATCCCATGATCGCTCCAGAGGACTGGCAACGCACGCCGCCCAGCGTCCAGCAGATGGTCCTGCACGTGCTGGAACGGCTCGCCGCGTTGGAAGCAGAAGTGGACGATTTGCGCGTAGAGAATGCACGGCTTCGGGAACAGACGCGGCGCTCGTCTCACAACAGTTCGCAACCGCCGTCGAGTGATGCGCCGAGTACACCGCCGCGCCCGCCGCGCCGGGCACATGGCAGGAAGCGCGGTGCGCAGCCTGGTCACACCGGCCATCAGCGCACCCTCTATCCGGTCGAGCAGTGCCGGCGTGTGCAGGATCACCGTCCGACGCAGTGCCGCGCGTGCGGGACGGCCTTGGCTGGTGACGATCCACACCCCGTGCGGCATCAGGTGGTCGAGTTGCCGGAGGTCCTGCCGTTGGTGGATGAACATCGGCTGCATCAATTGACGTGCCCGGCGTGCCAGGTGGTAACACGCGCGCCCTTGCCTCCGGTGGTCCCGGCGAGTGGCTATGGGCCGCGGCTGGCGGCGACCGTCGGGGTGCTCTCTGGGCCCTACCGCCAAAGCGAACGCCAAACGCAGCAGGCGCTGGCGGACTTCTTTCACGTCGACATCGCCTTGGGGACGGTCAACACGCTGCGGCAGGAGGTTTCTGCGGCGGTGGCCGACCCCGTGACAGAGGCCACCAGCTTTGCGCAGACCCAGGACGTCGCCAACGCCGATGAGACCGGCTGGGTACAGGGCAACGGCGATGGTGCCAACCCCCAGCGGCGGAAAGCTTGGCTGTGGGTACTGGTGACGGCGTGGGTGACGGTGTTTCAGATCCATCTGACGCGCGGCCAGGTGGCCGCCAAACAGGTGTTGGGCACGTTTGCTGGCGTCCTGATCACGGATCGGTGGACCGGATACGGCTGGTGGCCGTTGGAGCGGCGGCAGTTGTGCTGGGCGCATTTGATCCGCGAATTCCACAAGATCGTCGAACGCGACGAGGCCTCGCAGCGCATCGGCGAGGGTTTGCTCGACCAAGCCCGGACCCTGTTTGCGTGGTGGCATCGGGTGCGGGATGGGACGACGAGCCGGGCCGAGTTTGCGGCCGCGGTCGTCGAGATTCGTGCCCGCGTCCAGCAATGGCTCACCGAGGGAGCGGCCTATCACGTGGTGCGGGGGGACAAGTCGGTGCGGGCGAAGACGGCACGGACATGTCGTGCACTGCTCAAAGTGGAGCCCGCCCTCTGGTTATTCGTGCACATAAGCGGTGTCGAGCCGACCAACAACGCGGCGGAGCGGGCCCTGCGCCCGGCGGTGATCTGGCGGCGCACGAGTCTCGGGACACAGTCGGCATTGGGCAGCCAGTTTGTGGCGCGGCTGATGACCGTCACGCTCACGCTGCGCTTGCAACAACGGAACGTGTTGGAGTATCTGACGACTGCCTGTGAGGCAGCGCGCCAAGGCAAGCCTGCGCCCTCGTTACTTCCGGCCCCTTCTCTGCTGGAACAAGAGCACCATTTAGCCATTGCTGCTTAAGACCCCGTGAACGGGTACCATCATTTTAACCTGTGATTCTGGCTTCCTAAGCTTAACGTACTCGACATAATCCAGACATGCGATACTTCTGCTTTCTTGTCAACCATAGCAGAAGGGGAAGCGCATGATCGAACAAAGCTTTTCTCGCACGTCCGTCGTCACGCAAGGCCGTCTCGGCCCGTTGGCTCCCTATTTTGATGACTTTGCGACGACTCTCCAGCAACAAGGCTATACGCCAGACACCATCCGGGTTTTTCTTCGTGCTGGTCGGCAGTTGAGTCAATGGCTGTCTCAGCATGAGAAAACCGTCACCGATGTTGATGAAATCGTCATCAAGCACTATACCAGCAGCTTACAACGACCGCCTTCCGGCCGACAGCCCAAAGCTGCCCTGGGGTTGCCTCATCTCCTGCGGTTCCTCCGCCACCACGCTCTTGTGCGCGTCTCTTCCGGGGCGCCCCCTGGGACCGACACAGAACGATGGCTGCAGCGCTACGAGCAATACCTCGAGCAGGTACGCGGGGTCGTGGCCAGCACGCGGACGCCCTATCTGCGTATGGCCAGGCGCTTCTTCACCGCCTGTTTCGGCGCGGGTCCACTCGATTGGCAGTCCTTACGAGCTCAAGCGATCACGGACTTTGTCCGCCAAGAAGCCGCGACAAAGCACGGGGGCGGGCGCAAGTTACCTAGTGTGGCGGTCCGCTCTCTCCTCCGCTTTGCGGTCGTCAGC
>JACMKK010000290.1 GCA_014380115.1 Luteimonas sp.
GCATGTCGCGGCCGCGCAGGAAATGCTCGGCGATCTGGCGCCGATGCTGGAGCAGCGCTTCAACGATGAGTGGCGCCGGCAAGCCGAGGCGGATTGGTCGGCGGAATATTCCGCGGCCATGGCCCAACGTGCCCGGCTAGAAGCGCTCGAAGGCCGGCTGTCGCTGACGCCGGCCGAGGCAGTCGAGCATGCGCGGCTGGTGGACGAGCTGAGACCGGATTTCGATGCGATGCCGCTCTATCTGAAAGTGGTCGCCGACGCGCCGGACAATGCGCTGGCGCACTACAGGCTGGGCCTGCTGGAGTTCGGGCGCGGCGCTTGGCATGCGGGCATTGCGCGGCTGCGGCATTCGATGGAACTGGACGTGGCCTCGATCCCCGCGGTGATCGGGCAGCTACGCGAGCGTGCCGGCGATGCGCACGTCGATGCCGATGCCGCCGCCGAAATGCACGCATTGCAGGCGGAATTCGCCGCGCGCGCGGACCTGCTGAAGGCGCGCGATGCGGTGGCTGCGGACGACGCTCTCCTGCCGCACGATCTGGCTCCGGCGCACTTGCGCGCATTCGCGGAAACGCTCGCGCGTTTCGACAAGGTCGGTCGGGCGTGGCTGGCGCGCAAGCAACTGCGGGAGGACGATGGGCTGCCGCACTATGCCGTACTGCTCAGCTGGCGCGGCAGCCTGCGCAGCGAAGCCGTCGGGCTCGAACGTGTCGTGCAGGCATTGATGCTGCCGGGTAGCTTCACCGTGTTCACCGGCAGCGAGCACAAGGTCCTGGCGCGGCGGGTGAAGCAGGCCTGCGGCGAGCCGGTTTATCGCAACGGCGCGTGGTAGTGCGGCGAAGGCGTCGGAGCGATGCAAGAGCCGGCGGAATGAATAGAAGCCTGTCATCCCGAACATCGTGAGGGATCTGCTGTTGCGCTGGTCACGAAAAAAACGGGCAGCAGATCCCTCGCTACGCTCGGGATGACAAAGGGTACTTTGGCGGGCGCTTTAAAGCGCATGCGCGGACGATGGTGCGGCGCACCTCGAGCGCGGTCAGCGCGCCTCTTGCAGCCAGCGCGCCGCGTCGAGCGCGAAATAGGTCAGCACACCATCGGCGCCCGCGCGCTTGATGCTGGTCAGTGCCTCGAGCGCGCAGGCGCGCTCGTCGAGCCAGCCGTTCTGCGCGGCGGCCTTGAGCATCGCGTATTCGCCGCTGACCTGGTAGACGAACGTCGGTGCGCCGAATTCCTCCTTCACCCGGCGCACGATGTCGAGGTAGGGCAGGCCTGGCTTGACCATGATCATGTCGGCGCCTTCGTCGAGATCGAGCGCGACCTCGCGCAGCGCCTCGTCGCTGTTGGCCGGATCCATCTGGTAGGTGAACTTGTTGCCCTTGCCGAGCGCGCCGGCGCTTCCGACGGCATCGCGGAACGGTCCGTAGAAGCTGGAGGCGTACTTCGCCGCGTAAGCGAGGATGCGCGTATGGATGTGGCCTTCCTGCTCCAGCGCGCTGCGAATCGCACCGATGCGGCCATCCATCATGTCGCTGGGCGCGACGACGTCGGCCCCGGCTGCGGCATGCGACAAGGCCTGCTTCACCAACGCCTCGACCGTTTCGTCGTTGACGACATAACCGCTGTCGTCGACCAGGCCGTCCTGGCCGTGCGAGGTATAGGGATCGAGGGCGACGTCGGTGATCACGCCCAGCTCCGGGAACCGTGACTTCAACGCGCGGATCGCGCGCTGGCAGAGGCCGTCCTCGTGCCAGGCGGCGGCCGCATCGAACGACTTCGCCTCCGCTGCAGTCACCGGAAACAGCGCCAATGCGGGGATGCGTAATGTGCAGGCCTGTTCGGCGACGTGCAGCAACTCGTCGATCGAAACGCGCTCGATACCGGGCATCGAGGCGATCGCGGCGCGTCCGGCGGGTTCGTGGACGAAGACCGGATAGATGAGGTCGTTGCTGGTAAGCACGGTCTCACGCATCAGGCGCCGCGAGAAGTCGTCGCGGCGCATGCGCCGGGGGCGGATGTAGGGATAGGTCATGGCGCGGCATGATACGCCTGCCGTGAAAACGCACCGAAGCCGCCAAAAAAAACCGGCGCCACGAGGGCGCCGGTAAAGAGCAAACCGATCTATCCAGGCAGGGTCAGGGCTTGACCGCACACTGTTTGACCTGTGCAACCTCGAGCGCGCTGAGCAAGCCGGCTGCGCCGAGGCGATCTGCAGCGAACAACATGCAGCGGCGGTAAGCCGGCCGGAACGCACCGGAAGAGGCGGCGCAGGCCTGGTGCGAGGCAATGAGGTTCGCACCCGCGAGCAGGCCCGGGGTCTCCAACCGCGGGATGGTCGTGTTGCAGTTGCCAAACTGCGCATTGCTGGTGTTCAACGACCAACCGATGTCCTGGTACAGCGACGGGCTCAGATCCACGCGGAAGTTGCCGTCAAGATCCGAATTGATGGACGGTTCCTGGAGCGCGTTGGGGCTGTGGCTGACGTCGTAGTGCGAGAACGTCGAGCCGGTCGCGACCACCGTGGGCGAGTAGAGCAACGCGCGTCCGTCGGCATCGGAGCCGGACAGCTGGCCGGGCACCACGACGATGGCGGCATTCACGCCAGGCAGGGCCCCTTTGATCGCAGTGCCGTCGGCTTGCGACACCATCACGGCCGGAATCGTTGCGACGACGGTCGGATCCTCGGCCATGCCGATGACACCCGCCGCGTTGTTGGCGATGATCACCTCAGTGGCGCCCGCATTCTGCGCGTTGACCGTCTTGATCTCGAACGCGCACGTGCCGCGATCGATGATGACGACCTTGCCAGTGTAGGCACCCGCCGGCGACGCGACACAACCCTGCGTGGGTGCGGCGCTGCCATCGTTGGCGAGAACGACGTCGCCATTGAAGTTGGCGACGGTCGCGGCCGGGCCGAAGCTGGCTGTGCCGATCTCGTAGTTGGCCGTGAGCGTGCCGGTAACGTCCAGGCGCAACAACGGACTGAGCGCCAGCGGCGCCGCAGCCGTAACGGCTGGACCATCCCAGGTCAGGCGGCCCGGCGTCCTCATGGCAAGGGCACGCAGCGCGTCGGTCATCGTCGGATCGCCGAAACGCTTGTCCTCGACGTTGTCGTAGGCGAATTGGGTATAGGTGTCGGACCTGGGAACTTCTGCAGAACCCGCACCGTCGGCGTCGTACAGGGCACCGGTGGTCTTGTCGAGGAACCCCTGGAAACCGAGGCCGTGGCCGATCTCGTGCATCACCACGTCGAGGAAGTTGATCTTGCCGCTGGGCGTCTTGCCGTCGAGACCGTAATACCAGCCACTGGCTTCGAGGCAACCGGGCGTGCCGAGGTTGGAATTGAAGCGGCTGCTGATCTCAATATCGTCCGGCGCCACGTAGTCGGGCCCGGCATTGAGGTTCTCGCCGGCGATGGCGTTGGCCACGGCGGCGTGGTACCAGATGCCTGCGACCGGTGCACCGGTGAAGTCACGGTTGATCCACCATGCGCCGGCCGAACCGAGCACGCCCGACGTCGCAGAACAGGTCAGCGGCTGGAAGCTGGCTGCGACGCGCGTCTCGACATCGCTCTGCAGTACGGCGCCCCACAGGTCGGCGGCGAACTGGTAGACGATCCGGCGCTGTTGACCCACGGAGGTGCCGTAATTGCCGCCGACCGCGCCGACAGGCGTCGGATCGTTCAGGCCTTGGCCCGCCGCATCGCGATTGACGGGCGTGATGACCGCGGCGGTCGCAGCCGTGGTGACGAACAGGCCTGCGGCAATGAAGGCGCCGAGGAGATGCTTCTTCATTTGATTTCTCCCTGGCTGGTGGCCGGCGCGGCACTTTCGTGCAGCGTGACTTGGCCATCGGCACCGACGGTGGCATGCATCTGCGACATCTGATCTGCAGGCACCCGGACCGAAACGCTACCGTCGGCATGCACGCGGCGCGTCCGGCCCGCTTCGGTCGCGTTGCGCGGCTGGTTGCCAACGCGCGCGGTCCTCGGGCTCTTGAGCATGGCGTCCGAAAGCGCCTTGTTTTCCGCGGCGGTCAACGGACGTAATTTTCCGGTAGCCGGATCGATGGCGACCCTGACGCCGGCGTAGGTGACGTCGGTGACCTGCTCCTGTGGTTCTGCGGCCTGGGCGGCGAAGCCGAGCGTGAGCCCGGCCAGCAGCACCGCGATGGTCTTGCGATTTCTCATCGTGCGATCCTCGGAAAATGGTTTACGGAAGAGACAACCCGTCCGGCCGCATCTCGCAACCGAACGGACAACTTGAGAAAGACAAGTGGAGGTAGGGAGGCCCCTGGCCACCCCCTTGGCCGGTTCCGAGTCTGCGCCGTTCTGTGATAGCACTCAATATTGCGCTGCAACATCCAGCGCTCATGGCCAAACGGTTCAGGCTGGCGCGCCGTCGCTTGGGCCTTCAGATGAGGCCGAAACCAAGGTTCAGTCGCACGATCGCGACCACGATGACGATGCAGTTGAGGACCAGACCGGTCTTCGCGCGCCCGCGTTTCTCGCGCGAGGTGAAGGCGATGCCGATCGCGGCGAGGATCGCGCCGATCGCGGCGAACGGGATCAGCAGCCAGTTGGTGATGCCGAGCAGGGGAATCAGCGCGAAGACCATCCACAGCATCGCCACGATGCCCCACAGCAGGCTGATCAGTCCCATCGCTTCGCTCCCCGGTGTGCGTCTGGCGCCAGCATGGCGGGCGCCAGGCGCCCGATCAAGCGGCGCCGTGCACGCCGTCGATCTCGACCGCCAGTTCGCGTCGGCAGATCGCCGCGTGCAGGACGATGCGAGGGACGCCGGCACCGAAACGTGCATCGAGCGCAGCGGCGACGATAGCCAGGTCTTCGCGATCTCGCACGTACACCTTCAGGCGGGTGCCGGCGCCGAACGCAGCCGGCAAGGCCGGTTGCCGTGCGCGCGCCGATGCCAGCAGGCTGTCGAAATTGGCAAAGGTCTCGTCGAGCTGCGCCAGCAGTTCCCCCTCGTGCTGCGAGGCGTGGCCGACCACGCTGGCCGTGCCCGACAGCAACAAGGGCATGGCGCCGCCGGGCGGCGGCAGCATCGCGCGCGCGAAGCTCGGCGACTGCGGGCCGTACTGCCGCGGATAGCGATAGGCGCTGATCTGGCGCGGATTCTCGACCGGCGTGCCCGGCGTACGCGCGGCCAGCCAGTAGACCTGGATGGTGCGTGCATCGTCGCAGCGCCCGATCGCGGTCGCCGCCGGTAGCGTCTGTGCATCGAAATCGCCGAGCCCGCGTGCACGCCCCACGCAGAATTGCCGATAGCGCTCGGTGTCGCCCTCGCCGAGCGTGATCGCATCGAGGTAGTTCCAGATGCGCAGCAGGTGCGGCGTGTCGCTGTCGCGCAGGAAGGCGGTCAATTCCGCATAGGCACGTCCGGCTGCCTCGACGATGCCCGATTGCTCCGCGGTTTCGTAAAGCGTCTCATCGATCTCAATCGCGCCGAACAGAAGTTCGCCGTCGGTGGCCCAGGCGATGTCGCCCGTGCGGCCGTGGCGCACCGGCGCGTTGCCGCGCCAGACTTCATAGGGCGCGGCGGTATGCGGTTGCAGTGGCACGCGAAGATAACGCGGATCGTCGTGGACGGGCGCGTCGTTGCCGAACGCCAGGACCGCGAGCGTGTCGTCGCCCGCCAGCAGGTCGGCCGGGGAAGCTGCGACGGCATAGTCGACCAGCAGCCGCGGATGCGGCGGCGAAGCGGGCGGCGCCATCCTGGAGACCGGAAGGCTCAAGGATTGCCTGCCTGCAGCGTATCGCCGGAGAACTTTTCTGCGGTCTGCCGGCGCCGGCGCCACCAGCCGAGCGCGGCCTGCGGCGCGATCTGGATCGCGTTGATCGCGTAAATCATGCGGAACAGGCGCAGCCGCCGCAGCACGGCGCGATTGTCGAAGACATCACCGGCGAGCATCGAGATCACCGCCTGCTCGATCTGGAACTCGTTGCGCGGATTGGCGAACAGGCGTTGCATCACCGGCGTGGTGAAGCGATAGATGAACCATGAGAAATGCCTGAGGCCGCGGCGCAGGCGCTTCTCCATCGCGCGCTGCAGCGCCGCCTCGCGCGCCGGCTCGCGCAACGCGCCGTCGATTACATCGGCGGCGTGCTCGGCGCTGTTCATGCCGAGGTAGACGCCCGAGGAAAACACCGGATCGATGAAGGCGAAAGCGTCGCCGACCATCACCCAGCCCGGCCCGCTCATGCGCTTGCAGGTGTAGGAGTAGTTGCCGGTGACGTGCACGGGCGCCACGCGCTGGGCCTGCTGCATGCGCTTCCACACCGACGGCGTGCCGCGCAGCGTCTCCATCAGGAATGCTTCGTTGGAGCGGGTCTCGTTGTCGCCGCGACGCTGCTTGAGGTATTCCGGAAAGCACACTGCGCCGACGCTCATCACGTCCTCGCGCAGCGGAATCAGCCACATCCAGCCGTGCGCGAAACGCTCGACGGTGATGTTGCCGGCATCGGCGCCCTCGCGCCGCGTCACGCCCTTGAAATGGCTGAAGATCGCGGCGGACTGGTGCAGCGCGCTCTTCTGCTTGAGCTTGAGCTTGCCACCGAGGAAGGTGTCTCGGCCGCTGGCATCGACCAGGTAGCGCATCCGCACCAGCAGCGCGTTGCCGTCGGCGTCACGGGCATGCGCCGTCGTCGGTCGCCCTGCGCCGTCATGCTCGACTTGTTCGACGGTGACGCGTTCGCGCGCGTCGACGCCATTGTTGCTTGCGTGCTGGAACAGCAGCTGGTCGAATTCCTCGCGCTTGACCTGATAGGCATAGCCGTACTGCGGTGCGATGGCGCGATCGAAGCGGAACACGTTGGTGCTGCCGTCATCGTCCTGCAAGGGAAAGTCCGCGCCGGGCTTGTGCACGCCGATCGCGCGCACCTGCTCGAGCACACCGAGGCGTTCGAGGATCGGCAGGTTCATCGGCAGCAGCGACTCGCCGATGTGGAAGCGCGGATGCGCGGCCTTCTCCAGCAGGATCACGCGCCAGCCCTTGCGCGCCAGCAGCGTGGCCGCGGTGCTGCCGGCGGGGCCGCCGCCGATGACCAGGACGTCGGTGTCCAAGGTCGTGGCTGCTCCGACGCCGGCGGCCGTGGCATCACCAGCTTCGGCGACAGTCACCGCGGGCGAAGCGTTGCGGTCGTCCATGTCTGCCATCGGAGGGATTGTCATCCTGAATGCGCCAGTGCGCGCCGGATCGGGGTGCGGATGATAGCGCGCAGGGCGTCCACGCCGGTTGCGCAAGGGCGGCCGATGCTGGATCGTTGCACCTCTTTTTCGCCCGGATTTCCTCGATGTCTTCGCAAACCGCCGCCGAACGTGAACTTGCCGACCTGCTGGTCGACAGCCTGAACCTGGAGGGCGTCGAGGCCGGCGGCATCGATCCGGAAGCGCCGCTGTTCAACACCGGACTGGGCTTGGATTCGATCGACGCGCTGGAGCTGGCGCTGGCGATCAGCAAGCGCTACGGCTTCCAGCTACGCTCGGACAACGACGAGAACCGCCGCATCTTCGCCTCGTTGCGCGCGCTGACCGAGCACGTCGAACAGAACAAGGCGGCGTGACGGCGCCGGCAGGGGGAGCTGCGCCTTGATCCTCGCCTTGGAGTTGGCCTTCGCGGTCGCGTATTCGTTGCTCGCGCACGTCGCGAGCGCGCGCCACGACGACCGCCTCGCCGCCTGGGCGCTGGTCGATCTGGTGCTGCTGTTGTTGATCGCGCCGCTGCTGCGGCGGCGCTGGTGGGCGTGGCTGTCCTTGCCGGTGCTCCTGCTCGCGGTGTTCGCGATCCAGCGCGCAGGGCTGGTGGCCGTGCCGATGCTGCTGGTGCCAGTGGCGTTCATCGCCTTCATCGCGTGGTGGTTCGCGCGCAGCCTGCAACCGGGGCGGGTGCCCCTGATCACCCGCATCGTGTCGGCCCTCGACGCGCCCGCGGCGCTGGCGCCGGAGCTGGACCGCTATACGCGCAACCTGACCGCGGCATGGGCGTGGCTGCTCGGGGCGCTGGCCGTGGTCAACCTCGCGCTGGCGCTGATCGCGGTGCCCGACGGACTGCTTGCGCGGCTGGGCTGGCAGGCGCCGTTGACGGTCACGCAGACGCAGTGGTCGTGGTTCGCCAACCTGCTCAACTACGGCATCATCGGCGGCTTCTTCCTGATCGAATACCACACGCGCAAGCGGCGTTTTCCGGGGCGCTACAACAGCTTTGTCGATTTCGCGCGGCGCCTGGCCGCGCTCGGGCCGGCGTTCTGGCGGGATTTCCTGAGGTAGGGCCTGCCCGGACCGGATCCAGGGCCGGTCTACCTGCCGCTCAGCATGCGACGGACAGAATGCCTACCCGGGTATGCTTTTTCGCTTCATGGACGCAAGCCTTCGCATGCAGTTTTCGATCCCAGCCGACCATCCCAGCCTGCCGGGCCATTTCCCGGGACGTCCCATCGTGCCCGGCGTGGTGCTGCTCGATCGCGTGCTCGAGGCGATCGAAAGCCGCCATGGGCCGCTCGGCGCGCTGCGCCTGCCGCAGGTGAAATTCGTGCAGCCGCTGTTGCCGGGCGAGACCGCCTGCATCGATCTCGACGGCGTCGCGCCGCGCTGGCGGTTTCGCGTGACGCGCGGCGAGACCCTGCTGGCCAGCGGCGAAGTGGTCGCGGCATGACCAGGCACTGGAAGGAGCGCCCCGAGGGCGGCAGCCATTTCGCGATCTGGCTGATCCGCGGCATCGCGCGTTATGGCGGCCGCACTCTCGCGCGCCTGTGTCTGTATCCGATCACGTTGTATTTCGTCGCCGTGCGCCGTCCGGAGCGCGCCGCATCGCGCGCCTACCTGGCGCGAGCGCTCGGTCGGCCGGCAAGCCTGTCGGATGCGTTCCGGCACCTGCACACGTTCGCCTCGACCATCCTCGACCGCGTGTTCCTGCTCGGCGGCCGGCTCAGCAATTTCGACGTCACCGTCAGCGGCCTGGATGCCGTGCACCATGAGCTCGACAAGCGCCGTGGCCTGCTCTTGTTCGGCTCGCACCTCGGCAGCTTCGAGGTCCTGCGCGTGCTGGCGCGGCAACGCCCGGACTACGTGATCCGCGTGGTGCTCGACAAGGCCCACAACGCGGTGATGACGCAGTTGCTCGATGCGCTGAATCCGGAGATCGCCGCGCGCGTGATCGATGCCGGTCAGGACGGGCCGTCGGTTGCGATGGCGATCAAGCAGGCCACCGACGACGGCGAACTCGTCGCGCTGCTGGTCGA
The DNA here is from genome assembly GCA_014380115.1 of Luteimonas sp. GTDB lineage: Bacteria > Pseudomonadota > Gammaproteobacteria > Xanthomonadales > Xanthomonadaceae > Luteimonas. Next base: position 9,254 of record JACMKK010000290.1, read on the forward strand.
TCGCGCGCGCCCCGGCGAGCCGTCGCTGCCGGCCCCGTTCCTGGGCCGCCTCGCGCCGTTCCCGACCGCGCCGTGGCTGATCGCCTCGGCCTTGAAAGTCCCGGTGGTGCTGGCGTTCGGCCTGTACCGTGGCGGCAACCGCTACGACCTCGTGTTCGAAGCGTTCAGCGAAGGTTTCGCCATTCCGCGCCAGCAACGCGCGCAGGCGCTGTACGCGCTCATCCAGCGTTATGCCGCGCGCCTCGAACATCATGCGCGCAACGCCCCGTACAACTGGTTCAACTTCTACGATTTCTGGATGCGCGATGACGACGAGACGCAAGCGTTGCCCGACGTGGCCGCGATTCCTGATGCTGCTGTGCAGCGTCGCACTGCCGCCATGCACGGTCTCGGCGCAGGCGGCGGCCGATGAGCGTGCCGACAACACCTGGGTGCTGCAGAAGCTCGCGCGCCCGGCGCCGATGCGGACCTCGTTCGTCGAGGTCCGCGACTCGCCGCTGCTGAAGGCGCCGCTGCGCCTGTCCGGCGAATACCAGCGCCCGCGCGACGACACCCTGGTGCGCGAGGTGCGCGCGCCCTATGCCGAGACCACCACGATCCGTGCCGGCCAGGCGACGATCGTGCGCGCCGGCAAGTCGCCGCGCACGTTCTCGCTGTCGCGCGTGCCGGAACTCGCCCGCTTGCAGGCGAGTTTCGGCGCGATGCTCTCCGGCGATCGTGCGACGCTCGAAAAATACTATCGCGTGGAGACGCAGGGCACGCGCCGTCGATGGACGATGACGCTGCTGCCGAAGGACGCGCAGCTCGCCGCCAAGGTGCGCGACATCACGCTGTACGGCCGCGGCGCGGAACTGCGCTGCATCGAGACGCGGCCCGCGCCCACGTCCAA
>JACMKK010000291.1 GCA_014380115.1 Luteimonas sp.
ACGGCAAGATCCTGGCCTTCCTCGATACCTATCTCAAGGGCGATGGCGCGGCCGCGAAGCCCTGACCCGGCCAGGACGACCCCCGCTTAAAAAAAAAAGAGGCCGCTTCGAGCGGCCTCTTTTTCGTTACGACAGCGCGTAGCTTACGAACGCAGCGGCACTACGCGGATCTCGACGCGGCGGTTCTGCGCCCGGCCGGAGTCGGTATCGTTGCTGGCGACCGGATAGCGCTCGCCCATGCCGACCAACTCGAAGCGCTCGCGCAACAGGCCCTTGCCCATCAGGTAGTTGCCGACCGACTGGGCGCGTGCCTGCGACAGGCGCTGGTTGGCCTCGTCGCTGCCGACGCTGTCGGTGTGCCCAGCCACTTCGACGATCGTCTGGTTGTACTGGGCCAGCGTCGAGGCGACGCCATCGAGCGCTGGGTAGAACTGCGGCTTGAGGTTGGACTTGCCGAAATCGAAGGTGATGCCATCCGGCAGGTTGAGGATGATGTTGTCGCCATCGCGGCTGACACCGATGCCGGTGTTGGCTGTGGCGTCGCGCAATGCACGTTCCTGACGATCCTGGTAGACGCCAACGGCGCCGCCGGCAAGGCCGCCGACACCTGCACCGACCAGCGCGCGCTGACGGCGTTCGGTGGCATCGCCACCGCTCAGCAGGCCGACCGCCGCGCCGATGCCCGCGCCGATGAGCGCGTTGTTGCGAGTCCGGTTGGGATCGTCAGGGGCGGAAGTCTGCCCGGTATAGGTGGCGCAGCTGCTCAGCAGCATGGCGCTTGCGAGCGCTGCGGAGATCGCTGCGGTTGCGTACTTGCTCATCGTGACTCCTCGTCTTTACCGGAGGGATTCCGGGCCCATGAATGGGCGACAAGCTAAACACGCAACCGTAGCTGCAGGGTGACGGCAACCCAAACGCATGAATGCCGCAACGTCGTTCGTTCAGCCGCCATGCGGGATCGAGTGCACCAGCATCGATTCGGCGGCGACCGAGTCCAACACGTTGTCCCAGTTGCCCATCAGCGACAGATACAGCAGCTTGTCGAACTCCGGGCCGAAGCGACGGATCACGGCGTCCGGGTCGGGCAGCAGCTTGGCATCGGCGATCAGTCCGAAATGCACCCGGCCGTTGTAGCTCAGGATCGATACGCCGACGCCGATCGAGCCGGTCTGCGGTACCCAGAACATCATCTCGCGCACCATGCAGCCGGCCAGGTACAGCGGCTGCTGCGGACCGGGCACATTGGTCGCCACCGCGGTCGCCTTGCGGCTGAAAAGCTCCAGCGCCAGTTCCTGCATGGGCTGCGGCGCCATGCCCAAGGCTGCCAGGAGTCCAAAGGCAACAATGGCTTGACGCGAGTTCTTCAGTTGATTCATGCACTCGGCAACGTGTTCGACGCGCCGGATCGGGTTGGCTTCGCCGACCGGGAGATCGAGGAAGACGAGGCCGAAATGGTTTCCCAACTTCTTGGCGTGCTCGAGCGGCCGCAGGTTGACCGGGACCGTCGCGCGCAGCGTCATCCCATCCACGTTTTCGCCGCGTTCGATCATGTAATCGCGTAGCGCGCCGGCCGCGGCCGCCATCAGTACGTCATTGACCGTGCAGTCGCAGGCGCGGCCCACTGCTTTTACATCGTCGAGGTCGAGCGGTTCGGCCCAGGCCACGCGCTTGGCGATACCCAGCTTGCCGCGCAGCATCGAAGGCGGATCGTCCGGCAGGGCCAGCGCATGCACCAACTCGCGCGCGATCTCGCCGCCCTCCTTCGCCAGCATGGCGGCGAGCGTCGGGTCGCGGTACATCTCCATCCCCTTCTCGAGCATCTTGCCGCCGAGCTTCGTGTAGCGCTCGACCGCACCGACGCGCCGCGCGACCTTGTCGCCATCTTGCTTGAGCCAGGTTTTCGCGAGCTCGGCTTTGCCCGGCTCGCGTGCGGTATCGGTCAACGACAACAGCACCTGCACCAGCGCGATGCCGTCGGCATAGCTGTGATGGATCCTGGCGATCAATGCAGAGCCGCCTTGGTAGTGCTCGATCAGGTGGAACTGCCAGAGCGGCTTGCTCTTGTCGAGCGGGCTCGATGCCAGCTGGCTGACGAAACGCTCCAGCGCGCGCTTCTCGGCGTTGCCCTTCTGCGGCCGGCGCCTGTCGCCGCGACCGGGCAGCGCGGACAGCTGCACGTGCCAGTCGAGATCGAAATGCTCGTCGTCGCGCCACGAAGCACCGGCCGGCGTGTCGACCGCCTTCTGCCGGAAACGTGCGTAGTCGAGGAATCGCTTCTCCACAACGCGCTTGAGGCGCGGCAGCGGCATCGGCTCGGCCAGCATCAGCACGCCGGTGATCATCATCGGGTTGGTCGGGCGCTCCATCCGCAACCATGCGGTGTCGACCCGCGACATCGGCTCGCGGCGGGCACGCCCGCGTGGCACCTTCGTGTTCGTCATCCAACCCTCCGCTGCTGCGGCGAGTGAATCACGCGCTGGCGAGCAGCGTCAACGCACGACCCGCAGAAGCGACCATTCGGCGCGATATGCCACACGACATAAGGTGACCACTCGAGGGCATGGCTAGCTCCTTCGAACATGGACTCATTTAGAAGCAGCATAGGCCGACAACGCCTCGTCGCGGCCCTTGGCCAAGTCGACGATCGGTCGTGCCGGATAGCCCGGCGCAAGCGCCGCCGCGCCTTCAGGATCGGTCCAGGGTGAAAATCGCGCCGGCAGCGGCAGCCGGGCCAGCTCGGGTACCCACCTGGCGATGTACTCGCCATCCGGATCGAACTTTTCCGCCTGCGTCACCGGATTGAACACGCGGAAGTACGGCGACGCGTCGGCACCGGTCCCTGCGATCCACTGCCAACCTAGTGTGTTGTTGGCGAGATCGGCATCCACCAGCGTATGCCAGAACCAGCGCGCGCCTTCGATCCAGTGATAGCGCATGTGTTTGCACAGGTAACTGCCGACGATCATCCGCACGCGGTTGTGCATCCAACCCGTCTGCCACAGTTCGCGCATGCCCGCATCCACGATCGGCACACCGGTCCTGCCTCGTTGCCAGGCTTCCAGCATGGCGGGGTCCGGCCGCGCCCATTTGAAACCGTCGAAGCGCGGATTGAGGTTGCTATGCGTCGTTTCCGGAAAATGATGCAGCAGGTGATGCGCGAACTCGCGCCAGCCCAGTTCGCGGATATACGCATCGATATCGGCCGCGTTCGCCAGGCCGCGCGCTTCTTCCAGCATCGCAACCACGCGCCAAGGCGCGATCTCGCCGAAATGCAAGTGCGGGGACAGGCGCGAGGTGCCGGTGCGATCGGGGCGATCACGGCCACTGCGATAGCCGCGAACGGCGCCGTCGATGAAGACCTCGATGGCCTCGAGCGCCCCAGCTTCACCCGGGGTCCACCATACCCAGAACCCGGCGTCCCATTGCAATGGCGGGGCCAGCTTCAGCGCCTCGAGCGCCACGCCATCCGGGCCAGCATCAACTTCTTGCAGTTTCGGCGGCGCCTCCATGGTCGCGCGCAAGCGCCACGACGCCAGCGCCGTGCGCCAGAACGGCGTGAATATCTTGTAGGGCCCGGCCGCCTTGCTGCGCAGCTCCCACGGTTCGAACAACAAGCTGCCGTTGAAGCTGTCCGCGCGACAACCTTGGCCACGCAATGTTTTCTTGATCGCCGCATCGCGCTTCTCGATCGCAGGCTCGTAGCGGCGATTCCAGAACACCGCTTCGGCGTCGCACGACAGCAGCAAAGTCTGCAGCGTCGGCAGGCTCGGGCCAGCGAACAAGCGCAACCGCGTACCGCGTTTGCGAAGACTTGCATCGAGCGCGGCGAGCGAGCGATGCCGCCAGGCCTCCGATGCCGCGCCTGGCGCCCACGCGCCTTCTTCGTCGGGAGCGTGGATATAGATCGGGATCGGCGTGTAGCCTTCGTCGAGCGCCGCCTGCAGGGCCGGGTTGTCGGCCAGGCGCAGGTCATTGCGGAACCAGACGAGGGCGTTGGGCATGCCGACAAGCTAACCGACGCGGATCAGGCTCGAGGTGAACGCTGGAGGTTCCTCTCCGACCTCGTCCCCGATCGCCGACGCGATCGAGCGGACTAGGACCTTGCCTCGCTCAGTCCTCGACGAACCGGACCCGGCGCGTGATCGAACAGACCGGCTCGTAACCGATCGTCGCGGCCGCATCGGCGATCACTTCCACCGGGAGGCCCTCGCCCCACAGCGTGACCGGATCGCCCGGCCTTGCATCGGGTTGCGAGCGCAGGTCGATCGTCATCAGGTCCATCGACACACGCCCGATCACCGGCGCCATGTGGCCATTGACCAGCACCGGCGTACCGGCTGGTACGTGACGCGGATAGCCATCGCCGTAACCGATGGCCGCGACGCCGACCGGCATATCTTCCGGTGTTTCCCAGGTGGCGGAGTATCCGATGCGCTCGCCGCGGCCGATGCGGTTGACCGCCAGCAGCCGTGTCGCCAGCGTCATGGCTGGACGCAGGCCGAAATCGGCACCGGTCTGGCCCGCGACCACAGAGATTCCATACAGCGCCCCGCCCGGCCGCACCCAATCGCCATGCGCACCGGGCCAGCCGAGCACGGCCGCCGAATTCGCCAGCGAACGCAATCCGGGCAATTCGCTGGTGGCATGTGCGAATACCTGCAGCTGCTCGCGGGTCTGCGGCAACTCGAATTCGTCCGAGCTCGCGAAGTGGCTCATCAGCACGATCTCGTCGGCCACTCCTGCCAAGGCACTCAGGCGCGCATGCGCATCGCGTACGGCGTCCGGCGCAAAGCCGAGCCGGTGCATGCCGGTATCTACCTTCAGCCAGCAGCGGATGGGCTCGCCCGCGGATTGCTCGAGCATGGCGAGCTGCGCGGCATGGTGTACGACGGTTTCGACATTGAGTCGCCGCAGCTGCGGCAGGTCGTCGACCTCGTCGAAGCCGGACAGCAGCACGATCGGCTGCGACAAGCCGGCCGCGCGGATGCGCTCGGCGTCGCTCAACGCAGCGACCCCGAAGGCGTCGGCGCCCTGCAGCGCGCGCGCCACTCGCTCCAGGCCGTGGCCATAGCCATCTGCCTTGACCACCGCCATCACCCGGCTCTCGGGCGCGCGCGCGCGGATCGCGCCAAGGTTGTGGCGCAGGGCGTCGGTGTGGATGGTGGCGGAGGTGGGTCGGGCCATGCCGACTAGTGTAACGGCGCATCGCGCGGGCTTCGCCATCAGCACTCGCGGCAAGCGGCGCGGACCGTCGTGCCTTTGCTGATCGAAGGCGCCACATATCACCGCGTCTGGTTGTAGGGAATGCCCGATTGCGCACCGCGCTTGGTTGCGCATAGGCTTGAGTCCGGTTCCATGGAGGGACACCGCATGGCCCGACCCGTCCGGCCCGCGCACCGCAGACTTTGCTGCATCCACCCCTGCCCGCACGCGGCATCTCGACTTAGCATCCGCTCAAATTGGCGTCGACAGCTGAAGGCTGACAGGCGATGAGAGTGCGCCGAACGCAAAATGCTGCTGCAAGCGTCTACGCAGTGATCGTCTCAGCAATTTTTGTTGCAGGATGCCAATCCGCTATGAGTACATCGCCTTCGATACCCAGCGCCGCTTCAGCGAATCCGATGAATCTTGCACCGGTCGAATGGCCGCTGCGGTTCAAGCGGCACAACTTTGGCGCCCGCTGCTATGACACACTTGAATGCAAGGTGCTGTATGACAATTTTGATCACGGCGACGATAAACCAAGTTCCTCGTCTGCCGGCCGTGGCCCAGATTATCTGAAAGGATGGAATGGAAGCTACGGCGGAATCGACAACTTTCCGAACCCCGCCAAAGTGATTTGGCGCTCCAAGGATAGCGTCGTACACGAAGCAGAAATCGATATCAGCGAAATCTTCAAGGACGAATTGATCCGGCATCACGTGCCGCGCGAGGGAATGGCCGACTTGCCGGACGGCAACTATGCCGATAATCCATCCATCTTGTTGGAGGTCAACGATCGTACGATCCGGTTGTACATGAGCGCACGAATCCCCCTTAAAAAGGAGGTGGAGATCGCAGGCCATATGCGCAACGACTGGCGTGATGACGTGATCCTGGTCAAAACCTACACCTACTAAGCACAAGGAGCGTAGCGATGGGACAGGTGCTTTCCCGCGGCGACAGCCGCTCAGTCACGGCGGAGGAACTGCAAGCCATCGCGACAATGCGTGAAGCGATGTCGCAGCTGCCAGTACCGACCTTGCAGCACCGTGACAATCCGCACGAGTACCTGTTCTTCGCCTTGCTCGATGGTAGCGGCCAGGATGTCAACAACCCTAAGCTCGGACCACCGACTAACGTTGGCGTGTTGCATCAGCAAGCTTCCGCATTGGAAGCGGACCCAGGCAATCGGATTGGGACGCACTACACCAAGGGAATCGGCGCTCAGGACAGTAGGGTTGGCCGCCTGGTAGACGGCCCATTTGCGGTGACCTGGGACGCTGGGATCAAGGAGATGTATCGGGAGTTCGCCAAGCAAAGTGCAAAATGGCAACGCAATGATCCTCAGGCTCAAATCAGCGTCGCAGGCGTGGGCTACAGCCGTGGCGCAGTACAGGACGTTGGGTTCCATCGGTTGGTGGACCAGTACGGCATCGTGGACCCGGATCACCTAAAATTCGGTCGCGACCGGCACGGCAACATCACCATCGAAAGCTCTCGCCCACCGCTGGTGCCGCCGGGCCAAGTGGCGCAGGTCGCGCCGTTCTTCGATCCCGTCGCCACCAATATGCCCAGGAATTACGACGCGCGCATTCCGCGCTCAGTCATATCCTCGTTCTCACTGCTGGCGACGAACGAACAGCGCGAGTGGTACCCGCACCAAGCCATCAACGACCTTGGGATGACACCGGACGGTCGAGCGCTCACTGCTCGGGTGCCCGGCGGTCACGCCAATGCCGGCGGC
>JACMKK010000292.1 GCA_014380115.1 Luteimonas sp.
CGACGAGGCCGGCGCCGCGCTGCGGCGCGCGATCGCGCTCAAGCCCGACCTGCCAGAAGCCTGGCTCGCGCTCGGCGACCACCTCATGGCCACCGGCGACAGCGAAGGCGCCGACGCCGCTTATGCACGCCACGTACGCTTTTCCACGCGCGACCCGCGCCTGCTCGCTGCTGCCACCGCGCTGTACGAAAACCGCATCCCGGATGCGGAAACATTGCTGCGCGAACAACTGCAACGGTCGCCGACCGACGTGGCCGCGATCCGCATGCTCGCCGAAGTCGCCGCGCGCCTGGGCCGCAACGAGGATGCCGAGCACCTGCTCGCGCGTTGCCTGGAGCTGGCACCCAGCTTCCACGCCGCGCGCCAGAACTACGCGCTGGTCCTGCATCGCGGCAACAAGCCTGTGCAGGCCTTGGCGGAAATTCAGACTTTGCTGGCCGTCGACCCGGCCAATGCCGGCTATCGCAACCTGCAGGCCGTGGTGCTGTGCCGGATCGGCGACTACGAACCCGCGATCGACATCTATGCGGACATCCTCGACGAATTTCCCCGACATCCGAAGATCTGGATGAGCTACGGCCATGCATTGAAAACGGCCGGTTACCAGGACCGCGCCATCGCCGCCTATCGCAAGAGCCTGGAGCTCGATCCGGGCTTCGGCGAAGTGTGGTGGAGCCTGGCCAACCTGAAAACGTTCCGCTTTTCCGCGCAGGACCTGTCTGCGATGCAACGGCAACTGGAGAAACCTGAGCTCGCCGGCGAGCATCGCCAGCACCTCGAATTCGCCATCGGCAAGGCGCTGGAAGACTCCGGCGACTACGCAGCCTCCTTCCGCCACTATGCACAGGGCAATGCGCTGCGGCGCGCCGAACTGCTGTACAAGGCCGGCGACAACTCGGCCCGCATGCGCCGCATCAGGCGTGGATACTCGAAGGCATTCTTCGAACAACGTGCGGGCTTCGGCGCCGAAGCGCCGGACCCGATCTTCATCGTCGGCCTGCCGCGCGCCGGCTCGACGCTGCTCGAACAGATCTTGTCGAGTCATTCGCTGGTCGAAGGCACGATGGAACTGCCCGAGATCACCTCGATGACGCGCATCCTGCGCAAACAGGGTGATGCGTCCCAGGCCACGCCCTATCACGACGTGCTCGAAACCCTTGGCGCCGACGAACTGCGCGAACTCGGCCAGCGCTACATCGAGCACACCCGCATCCAGCGCAAGACCGATGCGCCGTTCTTCATCGACAAGATGCCGAATAATTTCGCCCACATCGGCCTGATCCAGCTGATGCTGCCGAACGCGAAGATCATCGACGCGCGGCGCCATCCGCTGGCCTGCTGTTTTTCGGGGTTCAAGCAGTATTTCGCGCGCGGACAGAGCTTCAGCTACAGCCTCGACGACATCGGCCGCTACTACCGCGACTACGTCGAACTGATGGCGCACTTCGACGAGGTCCTGCCGGGCCGCATCCATCGCGTCATCTACGAGCGCATGGTCGACGACACCGAAGGCGAAGTGCGGCGCCTGCTGGACTACTGCGGCCTGCCGTTCGAGGAACAGTGCCTGCGTTTCTTCGAGAACGAGCGGCCGGTGCGTACCGCCAGTTCCGAGCAGGTGCGCAAGCCGATCTACCGCGAAGGCGTCGACCACTGGCGGCATTACGAGTCGTGGCTTGGACCGTTGAAGAGCGCATTGGGTCCGGTGCTGCAGGCCTATCCTGCAGTTCCGGCGTTTGAAGGTGGCGTGGCTGGTTTCGATCGGGACTCATAACTAGAGAAAGGGGAAGACGATGCACAAGGCGCTGAAGAGACGACACGCACGCTGTAACCGGTCGGCATTGAGCCGATTGCCCCTGGCCACCGCCATCTATCTAGCGGTCAGTTCGATGGCTTTCGCGCAGGAGGTCGTGCAGGACCCGGCGGCGCCCGAGGCGACCAGCGAGTCGGCCGATCAACGCGCCGCGACGCTCGATACCGTCACCGTGACCGCGCAGAAGCGCACGGAAAACCTGCAGAAGGTGCCGATCAGCATTCAGGTCCTCGGCGAGCAGAAGCTGCAGGAACTCAACATCACAGACTTCGACGATTACGCCAAGTTCGCGCCAAGCGTCTCCTACCAGAGCTTCGGCCCGGGCTTCGCGCAGGTCTACATGCGCGGCGTGGCGAGCGGCGGCGACGGCAACCATTCCACTTCCCTGCCCAGCGTCGGCATGTATCTCGACGAACAGCCGATCACGACGATCCAGGGCGCGCTCGACCTGCATTTGTACGACATCAATCGCGTCGAGGTGCTGGCCGGACCACAGGGCACGCTATACGGCGCGAGCTCGCAGGCAGGCACCATCCGCATCATCACCAACAAGCCGGATCCCAGTGGTTTCTCCGCGGGGTACGCCCTCGAAGCCAACACCATCAGCGATGGCGGCAATGGCTACGTGGCCGAAGGCTTCGTCAATGTTCCGCTCGCCGAGAATGCCGCCATCCGCCTGGTGGGCTGGCGCGAGAAGGAAGCGGGCTTCATCGACAACGTGGAAGGAGACCGCCAATTTCCGAGCTGGGGCGGTTCGGTCAGCAACCGCGACTGCACGTCCACCGACCTGCTGGTCTGCACCGGACGTGCCAAGGACGACTACAACGACATCGAGACCACCGGCGCGCGTCTCGCGCTGAAGGTCGACTTCAACGAGAACTGGTCGGTCACGCCGACGGTGATGGGCCAGAAGCAGAGCACCAACGGCCTGTTCGCCTTCGATCCCGCCATCGGCGACCTCAAGGTCAAACATTTCTATCCGGAACGTTCGGAAGACAGCTGGATGCAGGCCGCGTTGACCGTGGAAGGCAAGATCGGCAATTTCGACGTCACCTATGCCTTCGCCAATCTCAATCGCGACGACGAGGTCGAATCCGACTACACCGACTATTCGTTCTGGTACGACACCATCGCATCGTACGGTGCGTCGATCTATAACGACGCCGGCGACCTGATCAATCCGTCGCAGTACATCCAGGGCAAGGACAAGTACGAGAAGACCAGCCACGAGCTGCGGATCTCGTCGCCGGACGACTGGCGCTTCCGCTTCGTCGGAGGCGTGTTCTGGCAGGAGCAGGAACATGACATCCAGCAGGATTACCGCATCGACGACCTCGCCGACGCCATCGCGGTTCCCGGCTGGCCCGACTCGATCTGGGTGACCAAGCAGTTCCGCGTGGACCGCGACGAGGCGGTATTCGGCGAGGTCTCCTACGACATCACCGACCAGCTGACCGTGAACGCCGGCATGCGCTTCTTCAAGGTCGACAACAGCCTGAAAGGGTTCCACGGGTTCGCGAGCTATATCGTCGACGATCCGGATAACGCGACGGACGCGTTCTGTGCGGATCCAGCCACGCCGTACAAGAACGCGCCTTGCGTCAATATCGACAAGCGCATCCGCGAGAACGACCACATCGGCAAGCTCAACCTGACCTATGAGCTCAGCGATACCAAGCTGATCTATGCCACATGGTCCGAAGGTTATCGCCCCGGCGGCAACAACCGGCGCGGCAGCCTGCCGCCGTACGTGTCGGATTACCTGACCAACTACGAGTTCGGCTGGAAGACCACTTGGTTCGACAACCGGCTGGCGTTCAACGGATCGGTGTTCCGCCAGGAATGGGAAGACTTCCAGTTCAGCATCCTCGGTGCCAACGGCCTGACCGAGGTCAAGAACGCCAACCAGGCACAGATCGACGGCGTGGAAATGGAACTCAACTGGGCCGCCACGTACAACCTGCGGCTGTCCGGTGGCGCCGCGTTCTACGACGCCAAGCTGACCGAGAACTTCTGCGGCTGGACCGATGAAGCCGGCGATTCCGTGACCGACTGTCCGCCCGGAACATTGAACCCGAACGGGACGTTCGATGACCCGAGCGACGACACCGCAGTGGAGGGACCGGAAGCCCCGGACGGCACCCGCCTGCCGGTAACGCCTAAGTTCAAGGGCAACCTGACCGCGCGTTACACCTTCGATATCGGCAGCCTGGAATCCTACGTGCAAGGTGCATATGTCCATGTCGGCGAGCGCACGTCGGACCTGCGCTTGCTCGAACGCGGCATCCTTGGTGAACTCGCTGCCTACGATGTCTTCGATTTCGCGGTGGGCGTGCGCAAGGACAACTGGGCCCTGGATTTCTTCCTGAGCAATGCGTTCGACGAACGGGCCGAAATTACCAAGTTCACCCAATGCGGCGAAACGGTCTGCGGTGCCCCGGGCGTGGTGCCCGAGTATCCCAATGGCCAGATCTACACCGTCACCAACCAGCCGCGCACCTTCGGCGTCCGTTTCTCGCAGAACTTCTAGCCAGGCAACGGCCGGCGGTAGTCATTGGACTACCGCCGGCTTTCTTATTCTTGCGATCCTGCTCGCCGATATCGCGACAGGACCACCCCGATGGAGCGCTTGATGCCCAGAACCCTACTTGCTGCGCTGCTCGCGCTGGCGGTCACCTTCCCCTGCAGCGCGGCAACCCCGAACGCGCACGAAGCCCAGGCCCGCGAGATCTTCAGCAAATTGATTTCCTACAAGACATCGATCGGGCTGGGACAGGTCCCGGTGATGGCCAACTACCTGGCCGGGCAGTTCCGCGCCGCCGGATTCCCCGAGGCCGATATCCATGTGCTGCCCGTCGGCGAGACCGCATCGCTGGTCGTGCGCTATCGCGGCGACGGGTCCGGTGGAAAACCCATCCTGCTGATGGCGCACATGGACGTGGTGACCGCGAAGCCCGAAGACTGGAAGCGCGACCCGTTCAAGCTGATCGAGGAGAACGGCTACTTCTACGGCCGCGGCACCTACGACGTGAAGGACGGCGTGGCGACGTTGACGGCGACCTTCCTGCGCCTGAAATCGGAAGGCTTCGTGCCGACCCGCGACCTGGTGATCGTATTCACCGGCGACGAGGAAACCGCGATGGCGACCACGCAGGATCTCGCCGGCAAGCAGCGTGCATTGATCGATGCCGAGTTCGCGCTCAACAGCGATGGCGGCGGCGGCACACTCGACGAAGCCGGCAAGCCCCAGTCGTACGGCGTGCAGACCGCGGAGAAAACCTATGCCAGTTTCGAGCTGACCACGCGCAATCCTGGTGGGCACAGCTCGCTGCCGCGCGACGACAATGCGATCTACGAGCTCGCCGACGCACTCAAGCGCGTGCAGGCCTATCACTTCCCGGTGATGTCGAACGAGACCACGCGGGCCGCTTTCAAGGCGGCTGGCGCGGTGACGCCCGGTCCGCTGGGCGCAGCGATGAAGCGCTTCGCTGAAGACCCGAACGACAAGGCCGCGGCCGATGCCTTGGCCAAGGTACCCACCGAAGTCGGGCGCACGCGCACGACCTGCATCCCGACGCTGTTGCGCGGCGGTCACGCCGACAACGCGCTGCCGCAGTCGGCGACGGCGGCCATCAATTGCCGGATCTTCCCGGGCGTTGCAGTCGCGACGGTGCAAAAAGCGCTGCAGGATGCGGCCGGCTCGAAAGTCGAAATCAAAGTGATTGGTTCACCGACCGCCAGCGATCCGTCGCCGCTGCGCGAGGACGTGATGGCAGCAGTCACCAAGGCGGTGCACGTCCGCCATCCCGGCGTGCCCGTGGTGCCGGTGCAGGAATCCGGCGCGACCGACGGTGTGTACTTCCGCGCCGCCGGCATCCCGACCTACGGTGTCGGCGCGATGTTCATCAAGAACAGCGACGCCTTCGCCCACGGCCTCGACGAGCGTGTGCCGGTGCAGGGGTTCTACGACGGACTCGAGCACTGGTACGTGCTGGTGAAGGAACTCGCCGGGTCAAGCGCTGGACGCAGCGCGAAACCGGGCGGCTGATCGCCGGCTGCCGCGCCATGCGCGAGCTCAGCTAGGCGTCACCCGGCCCGACTGCGACTAACGAGGGTCGGGGGGCTAGGACGCGACGAGACTGCGCAAGTCGGCCGTGCGTGCCAGTTCCTGCGCCATGGCCTCCACAGTCAGCGGCCGGTGATAGACGTATCCCTGGATGACGTAGCAGCCCCAGGCACTGAGCATCTCCACCAGCGCCATGGTTTCGACACCCTCGGCAACAATCTCCTTGTCGAGGGCCTCGGCGAGCGCAATGATCGAACGGATGACCGAACTCGACGCGCCGCCCTCCTGCAGGTCGGCGAAGAACGAACGATCGATCTTGAGCGTGTCGGTAGGCAGCTTGGTCAGGTATGCCAACGACGAATAACCGGTACCGAAGTCGTCGATCGCGACGGTCGCGCCGGCCTCGCGGATGACCTGCAGCTGTTGCGCTGCCGCACCACTGTCGTTGACCAGCAACGACTCGGTGACTTCGATCTCGAGTTCGTCCCAGCGGATCCCGGCCATTGCCACGGCATTTGAGACGACGTCGACCAGCCTGCCGGACCGCAACTGGTGGCTGGAGATGTTGACCGCCACCAAGGGCAAGTCGAGCCCTTGCCGCTGCCAATCTCCCAGTTGCCGGCACGCTTCGTCAAGCACGAATTTGCCGAGCTCTTCGATCAGGCCGCACTCCTCGGCGAGCGTGACGAACACCGCCGGCGGAATATTGCCCTTGCTCGGATGCGTCCAGCGCGCCAGGGCTTCGGCGCCGACGATGCGTCCGTTGCGGCTGTCGACGCGCGGCTGATAATGCAACTGCAGCTGCCCACCCCTGATCGCCGCGCGCAGGTCGTTCTCCAGTTGCACGCGAGTCAGGGCAGCGGCGTTCATTTCCTCTTCGAAGAATTCGGCCCTGCCGCCACCGGCTTTCTTGCCACGGTACATGGCCACGTCCGAATTGTGGATGAGCTGCAGGGCATCGGCTCCGTGATTCGGATGCAGGGCGATGCCGGCACTGAATCCGACCACCAGTTCGATTCCTTCGGCCGTGATCGGTGCGGCGAATGCGGCCGTGATCCCTGCCATCGCGCGTGCGGCAGCGGCCGCATCGCGAATGCCGTGCAGGATGACGAAGAACTCGTCGCCGCCGAAGCGGGCGACGAAATCGTCGCTGCCGACGCTTTGCCTGATTCGTTCGCCGGCCTGCACGAGGATGCGGTCCCCAAGCGTGTGTCCGAGTCCGTCGTTGATCGACTTGAAGCGGTCGAGGTCGATGAAGATCGCGGCAAACTCCAGGCCCGTTTTCCTGGTCTGCTCGATCGCCAGCGTCAGCGCCTCGACCGCCGCCAGGCGATTGGGCAGGCCGGTCAAGGGATCGTGGCGTGCTTGGAAAACCAGCAGGCTTTCGTGCGCTTCGACGGCTCTCGCCACGGCGATGCGCTCGGCGAGTTCGCGGACCTCGGCCAGGGCTTCTTCGGAGGGGTCTTCGCCGGGCAAACGTCCCAGCGCCACCCAGATGCGCGTCCCGCCCCGATCGGCCAATGCCAAGTAGGTCACGACAGTCGCGCCGTGGACTTCGAGTCCAGATCCGGGTACGGCCGTCGTTTTCCATTCTTCGGTGCCCGCCGATGGCCCGTAAGCATCCGCGGACAGCGGGGCCAATGTTGCGAGCGCGCCGGTTTCGACCTGCCTCTGGCCGCGCGCGCGTACGTAGTGCCGCCTGTCTTCGGTCGTTCCGGCGCTGCTGACGGTGACGCCGGCTGCCTGCACATCGGCGACGACCTGGATGCGGGCAACGACGACATCGATCACGAGCGACACCGGCACACGCTCGAGTATCAGACGATCGACTTCGGACAGCGTACGCAAGGTTTCCATCTGCCTGCGGATGCGATGTTCCATCTCACCGAACGTACTTGTCAGCGTTGCAAGTTCGTCATCGTTCGTGGACCGGGCAAAGGGCTGCGGCGACTGCGACATTGCCCGGATCCTGGCCATGAGCGACTCCAGCGGCACGAGGATGCGGCGGATTTGGATGGAGCTGAGCAGCAGCACGAGCAGCAGCAAGCCGGCCGCGAGCGGCGCAAGCACCTTGAGGTGGCTGGCCAGCGCCGGTGGGTTTTGTTTGGTGGCTGCAATCGTCCAGGACCTGGTTGCAAATTGTGGCTTGAGGAACAGCTCCCACTCGTCGTGCATGAGGTCGCCGGCGCGGGCGTGCCGCGGCGCGTCGCCGACGCACGCCAACGACTGCTTGCCGGCGCGGACGCAAAGCTGTCCGTCGATGGCCAGATCCTCCTGCCTGCCCCATAGGAACGACGGTCTCAAGATTCCGGCGAGGACCCTGCTTTCCGGAGTGCCCTGCGGCCGACTCAGCAGGACGACCCGCGGCCGTGCGCGATCCACCGCCGGGAGCACCAGGAGTTGAGTCGACTTGAGCAACTCAGGCGATTGCTGCGCCAGTGTCGATGCGAGTCCCGGAAGAGTCGTTTCGGCCTGCTGCCGGGCATCCACCCACACCGTTTCGGTGAAATACGGTTCCAGCAACGCCTGGTTGGTCGTCGCTGAGCCGCGGCCCGCGATGGCATGGTCGAGCATCGCCTGCGCAGCTTGCAGGCGTTCGAAAATGGTCATCGCGAAATGCTTGCTTTCCGCGCGCAGCGTCGCCTGGCTCGACTGCTGTGCATTGCGCGCCGCCGTGCGGTAGGTCAGCCAGAAGACGGCGGTGGCCGGGATGATCACGGCTATGCAGAACATCAGCAGGATGCGCCTGCCCAGCCTGCTGCGGAGAAACGTGCCATCGAGCCGCATCGAGGGATGCATGCCGCGGTCAGAACTCTTCTGCAAGACCGATGAAGCCGCCGTCGCGCGCGCGAATGATGTCGTCGAGGCTGTCCTTCTGGCTGACCTGCGGTTTGAACACGCCATTCTTGCCGGCACTGAAGAGGTCGTAGTCGGAGTTGATCGGGTTCAACTTGTGATCCTTGCGCGCACCTCCGTGGCCGTTGACACCGGCCAGCTTGGTGTAGAAGTACGCCTGCTGCCAGGGATCCGGGAACGCTGTTCGGCCGATGTCCGACAGGCTGTCGGGCAGCGCGCCGTCATGCCTGTTCTGGTAGCGCTCTATTTCGACCTGCATCGTGGCAATGTCGCCCTGCGCCGTCGCGTTTCGCGCGCGGTCCACGTACTTGGAGAACTGACCGACGGCGAGTGTCGTCAAGATGGCGATCACAGCGACAGCGAACATCAGTTCGAGCAGAGTGAAGCCCGCTCGGCCGCCTTGCCGAATCCCGTGCATGCTCGGGTCGGAGACGGTTTCTGATTTGATTCTTAATACGTCAGGGCAAGGCGCGAGCTCGCGACGAAGAGCCCAGCGGGGCTCGCGCGGGTCGATCACCGGATCGACCGTGTCTGGTTCCTTCTTGCAACGCATGCGCAGCCCCCTGAGCCGTAGCCTATCCAAGCATCACTAACATGCGGGAGTGCAGGGGTCAGTGACGGTGCCGGGGCCCTGTTCAGGGAAGCCGGCTTCAAGCCGGCTTCATTTACGACGACCTCAGTGGCGTCGGTTCATCTCAAGCGCTCATTTTCTCCAGCATGTGGTCGATGACCTTGCCGTGCTCGTCTTGCGGACTGAACAGAATGACTTCCGCATCCGCGCCGACTTTGACCGTATGGCCAGGCGGCCAGTAGAAAAGGTCGCCGCCGCTGAGGTTCTCGTACGTGCCGTCTGCATAGGTGACGGTGAGTTCGCCCTGCAACACGTAACCCCAATGCGGTGACTGGCACAGGTCGCCCTTCAAGCCCTGCAGTAACGGCGAGATGTCGGTACCGGCGCCGATCGAAAAGTACTCGCCGCCGATCACGCCGTACCCGGTCGCGTCGCCGAAATCCGTCTTTTGCCGCGCTACGGCACCTGGCACGTCGAATCTGACGGGGATGTCCTGCTTCGCTATGCGCATCGCATGTTCCTCCGACGTGGTCTGGTGAGCAGGGCGCTTGCACCGCAGCGGCACGCGCCCCGGAGGTGACTCCCGATCCAGGCAACGCTTGCCGCCGACCAAAGCGGCCACGCAGTCCGTGCGGATCAAGCGCCGGAGTTCTCTTCGCCTTGCCAGTGACCGGCGCCGGCCATGCAGATCGTTACTTGACCAAGAGGAAAGGTCCTTTGGCTAGGTACGGCAGCGCAGGGTCTGCCTCGCGGCCGCAGTGACGACCCCGCCTCGTCGCAACCCCAGCAGGAGCGCGCCCGTTGCGTATCGTGAACTCACTCGATGATCTGCTGCGCCTGCCGCGCGATCGCTACGTGAACGGTTTCGGTGCGCGCATGGCCGTGCAGCTCGAAATTCCCACGCTCGCGCGCCACGCGCTGATCCGCGCGCAGCGCCCGCTCAATCGGTTGCAGTCGCGCTGCGGTTGCGTGGCCGGCGCGATCGCGATGCTGGCGAGCCTGGTCGTCGGCACCGCACAGGTTTACAGCCGGAATGCCGGCACGCTTTCCTGGAACGCCGTGACGCAATTCGCGGCGGTACTGCTTGCCGCATTCGTGTTCGGCTTCGCCGCAAAGATGATCACGCTGATCGCAACGCGCTGGCAGTTCGCGCGCGAATGCCGCGTCCAGCATCGCGCGCTCGCGCGCCAACAGGGCGACACCGAGCCATCGGACGGATAGGAGAGCAGACATGTCCACCTGTACCCAATGGGTCGACAAGGGCGTCATCGAATGCAAGCAATGGGCGGACCGCTGGACGCGCCGCTGCCAGGATTGGGCGGACAGCGTCCGCCGCGTCTGCGACGAGTGGAAGGACGAGGGCTACCAGGCTTGCGATCGTTATGAAGACCAGGGCTACGACAGCTGCAGTTCGTGGAGCGAAACCTGCTCGGACTGGCTGCCGTGGCCGCTGTCCTACCTCTGCGATGCGTTCGAGTGGGTCTGCGACGCCTGGGTGTGGATATCGCATTGGGTGTGTGTCGCGTTCGTTTGGATCTCTTCCTGGGTCTGCAAGATCTGGGCCTACATCGTCGAATGGGTCTGTGTCGCCTGGTTCTGGTTGATCGAAGCGTTCTGCACGGTATGGTCGTGGGTCGCCAAGTTGGTCTGCATCGCCTGGGACAAGACGCGCTGCGCGCTGGTTGCACTCGGCGAGGTCGTCGCCAGCCTCTTCGGCCGCCGCCCGCGCCGTCGGCGCAGGATCCGCCACGTGTTCGTGTTGATGCTCGAGAATCGATCGTTCGATCACATGTTCGGCTTCTCCGACATCCGCGGCACGGATTCCATCACCGGCCAGCCGACGCAGATCGACAATCTTCTCGGCAACCCGCAAAGCAACATCGATCCCGCCACCGGCAACCCCGTGTTCACCGCCCAGCCCGCAGATTTTGCGCTAAGCGGGGACGTCGGCGATCCCGGGCACGAATTCCACGACACGCTCGAGCAACTCGCAGGCAGCGGAGCCGTGTGGCCGAGTGGCGGCACGCCGAGTTATCCGCCCATCGACAACAGCGGGTACGTGGCCAATTTCCGTGGACGCGGCTCCGTCTCGCCGGAAAAGGCGATGCATGGCTATTCGCCCGACCAGCTGCCCATCCTCAATACGCTGGGGCGCGAGTTCGCGGTCTGCGACAACTGGTTCAGCGCCATGCCCGGGCCGACCTGGCCCAATCGTCTGTTCGTGCACGCCGCATCCTCCGCCGGCCTCGACGACAGTCCCGGCACCTGGGACACCGTCACGACGACCCTCATCGACGGCTATCGCTTCGACAACGGCAATCTCTACGACCGGCTCGAAGACAAATGCCTGGACTGGCTGGTGTTCGAAGGCGACGAGACGCCACAGGTGTTCTCGCTCAGCGGCATGAACTTCAACGCCTTGCAGGGGCGCTTCATCAATTTCGAGGACTTCCGAGATTCAGTCAACGACAAGCTGTTTCCCGCCTCGTACACCTTCATCGAACCCAACTACGGCAACATCATGCCGTGGACGCCGGAGGACTTCACCTGCGGCACCTCGCAGCATCCGCTCGACGACGTGACGCGCGGCGAGCGCCTGATCAAGGACGTGTACGAGGCCGTGCGCAATTCGCCGCACTGGGAGTCGAGCCTCATCATCGTGACCCATGACGAGAACGGCGGTTTCTTCGACCACGTCGTGCCGCCACCGGCCGTGCATCCGGGCGACAGCATCACCGACAACGAGAACAACCATAACGACTTCGACTTCTCGCAGACCGGCGCGCGCGTGCCTGCCGTGGTGATCTCGCCGTGGATCGCGCGAGGGACGATCGACCACGTCGTGCACGATCACACCTCCGTGATCAAGACCGTCGCGGAACTGTTCTCGCTGAGCTCGCTGACCGACCGCGACCGTGCAGCCAACAGCCTCGCGCATCTGCTGTCGCTAGCCACGCCGCGCACCGATGCGCCCACGCAGCTGCCCCCCGTGGCCGAGTCCGGTTGGCGTTGCACCAGCGACGCGCCGGATTCCGACACCGGCAACACCACCGGCGGACTCACCAGCCGTGAGCAATGGGAAGCCGAGCGGCGCGTGAGCGAGGAGATGAAGAAGGAGCTGCAGTCACGCAAGCCGGAGCCAGCGATCCGCGGATTCGCGCGCGTGGCGCTTCGGCGGTACTTGAGTGTGGCGCCGATCAATAAACGCGATGAGATCCTGGAAAGGTTCATGCGGATTCGGAACAGCTATGAGGCGCGGCTGTTCATCAAGGACGCGAGGGATGCGATTCGGCTGCACAAGGGCGAGATGCCGAGGAGAGGAGGTAAGAAAACACAGGTGACGTGATCACTCGCCCGATCAGGACGTCAGTACATGCGGCGGAATCGCCTGCGGCGGTTCCGCCCCAAGAGGTCTGAGAAGTATCCGCTCGGGAGACATGAGGGGTTTCAGGGTAAAGCGGATATTTACTCTGTCTCATTTGCTCGCAGCCTTAACGTGAGAGGGCGGATGAATAGTGGATTCCTTGCACGCTAGATAGTATGGTCGCCCCCGAAAAGGGAAGTAAGGAAGCAACATGACCAGGATCAGGTCCACGTTGGCGCGGCGATGCGTGCGCGCCCAACTTACGAGTGTCGCGGCGGCTATAGCCGCACTGTCTGCCGTGTCCTGCGGCCCGAGCGTGGAGCCCCCGGATGTCAAGCTAAATCCGGCGCCGAAGCAGCGTTACGAGATCACGGTGACGATCGACGATCCACCGAGCGAGATCTCGGCCGTCAGTGGCAGAATTCAGTACGACATCGAGAACGACTTGTGTGTCCCGATCGCAGATCCGATCGCGGGTGTGCGTAAGTACACCAGTTTCACTCAGCCGGTCAGATTCCGGCGCGAAGGCAACAATCGATATATCGGCGACGTCTACGCCGATCAACTTAAGAACGAAAACTACTACGGCTTGGGTGTCTGCCGATGGCGCATCACGGGGGTCGATGCTGACATCGACATAAGAGGTTCCAAGCAACACGCGGCTCTTGACGGCACATTTGTCATCAATCAAGAACTGCAAATCAACTTGTGCCGCCGCGCTTACGCCTCGCCCGCTTCCGATAGCTGCATGACGTATGTGAAGGGAATCAACGACGCAGAGAAGGATGTTAGTTACAGCGTGATCATCAGTTCAAGGAGGATATTCTGATGTCCATATTTTCAGAAACATATGCGCGCTTGGCGGACGATGTCTACAATGACAAAAGGTTAGAACCAAGGGTTAATGGTGCGCCATTTAAGGCAATACGTGTTGTCGAAAATGCGTCCGGATACTACGGTGTGATTTACAAGAACGTCGTGACCCATGAACTTGTCGTCGCCCATCGCGGTACCGAGTTCGACGGAGACAAGCTGCGGGACCTGGTCGTGACGGATGGTCAGATGGAGCTGATTGAACTCAACCAGCAGCTCGATGGCGCGCGAGAAACGGTGGAACTCGCGCGTGCGCTCGCCCGAACAATGGGTCCGGGGCGAACTGAAGTTACTGTCACGGCGACCGGCCACTCCCTCGGCGGCGCGCTCGCGCAGATGACGGCGGCCGAGTACGGACTGCGCGGCGAGACGTTCAATGCCTACGGTGCGGCCGGTCTGCACGGCACGCCCGCTGGCGGCGCTCAGGTCATCAATCATGTGCGCGCTACCGACATGGTGTCCGCGGCCGGGCAACACTTTGGCAGCGTGCGGATTTACG
>JACMKK010000293.1 GCA_014380115.1 Luteimonas sp.
GCCTGCTCGCGGTCAGCCCGCGGAACTGGCGCAGCACGCGTTCCCAGCTCGCGCGCCAGCCGCGCGTGCGCAGGCTGGTCATGCCGCGCCGGATCAGGCCGAGGCCGCGGTCGTAGAGGAACCGCGCATCGGCCAGCGAAAACGACAACGGCATGCCTACAGAACTCCGGATGACTGGTCAGGTCTGCGGCAGGCGCCCGCAAACGATCGCTGGGCTAGACTCCGCATTCCTTTCATTGTCGCATCCCCCGGGAGTCCGCTGGCCGAGCCTTCGCTGGCGCGGACTCGAGCCAACGCATGCCGCGCATCGATTACGACGAAGACGATTACGAAGACGACGACGACAGTAGCGACGGCGCTACGCCGGATTGGCGTCGTCGGGTGCTCACCTGGGGATTGGCGGCGGTCGGCCTCGGCCTGGGCTTCCTGATCCCCTACACGCTGTATCTGAACAGCCAGGTCAGCGCGCGTTTCGGCCAGTTGCAATGGCAACTGCCGACGCGCGTCTATGCGCGGCCGTTGCAGTTGTCCGCGGGCCTGGCGATGGATGCGCAAACGCTCAAGACCGAACTCGACTCGGCCTCCTATCGCGACGACGGCGCCGGCCTGCGTCCCGGCAGCTACGCGCGAAACGGCGGTCGCTGGCTGATCGCAAGCCGCGGCTTCCAGGATGTCGACGGCGCCACCGGCCCGAGTCGCATCGAGGTCACGCTGTCAGGTGGACGCGTCGCCAGCGTGCGCGACGCCGCGCGCAAGCGCGCGATCAAGTCGGCCAAGCTCGATGCCGCACGCATCGCGACCTTGTACGGCCAGAAGCAGGAAGAACGGCGCCTGGTGCGCATCGAGGAAGTGCCCGAGTTGCTGGTGACGGGCCTGCAGTCGGTCGAGGATCGCGACTTCGCCCACCACCACGGCATCGACCTCGGCGGCATGCTGCGCGCGGCCTTCGTCAACGTGAAGTCGGGCGAGGCCAGGCAGGGCGCCAGCACGCTGACCCAGCAGCTCGCGCGCAGCGGCCTGCTCGGCATCGGCAAGGAACAGACGCTGTCGCGCAAGTTCAACGAGATCCTGTACGCGCTGCTGATCGAGGCGCGCTACGACAAGCGCACCATCCTCGAGGCCTATTTCAACCAGGTCTATCTCGGCCAGCGCGGCGCGCAGGCGATCCACGGCGTCGCCGCCGCCTCGGAGTTCTGGTTCGGCCGCGACCTGCGCGACCTCAGCACCGAGCAGATCGCGCTCATGATCGGCATCGTCAAGGGCCCGTCCGCGTACGATCCACGCCGCAATCCCGAACGCGCGCTGGAGCGCCGCAACTTCGCGCTGGCGAAGATGCATGAGACCGGGCTGATCAACGACAGCGAGTACCAGCGCGCGCGCAAGGCGCCGCTGGGCATCACCCAGTCGCCGGGCAGCATTGCGGCGAATCGCTTCCCGGCCTATGTCGACTTGGTACGCAGGCAACTGGCGCGTGACTATCCTGCCGATGCGCTGCAGGGCGCCGGCCTCAGCGTGATGACCGGCATGTCGCCGGCGGCGCAGGCCTATGCCGAGGGCGCGGTGACGCGCACGCTCAAGTCGCTCGGCAACAAGCGCCGTCCTGCGCTGCAGGCGGGATTGGTGGTGACCGACGTGCACGATGGCGAAGTGATCGCCGTCGTCGGCAGTCGCGAGTTCGCCGAGCACGGCTTCAACCGCGCGGTCGAGGCCGAACGCCCGGTCGGGTCGCTGCTGAAGCCGTTCGTTTACCTGCTGGCGCTCGCGCAGCCGGGCAAATACTCGCTGGCGAGCTGGGTCAACGACGCGCCGGTCACGATCACCCTCGACAATGGCAAGCGCTGGAATCCCGGCAATTCCGACGGCCGCAGCCATGGCAGCGTGCGGCTCATGGATGCGCTCGCGCAGTCCTACAACCAGGCGACCGTGCGCGTCGGCATGGACGTGCGCCCGGAACGCCTCGGCGACCTGATCCGCACCCTGGCCGGCATCGATGCTCCGGTGAATCCGTCGCTGATCCTCGGCTCGGTCGACCAGAGTCCGTATGCGATGGCGCAGCTCTACCAGTTCCTGGCCAGCGACGGCGAGATCCAGCCACTGCACGCGGTGCGCGGCGTGCTCGATCGCGAAGGCAAGACGGTCAACCGCTACGACAAGGCGCCGGCCCCCGCCCAGGAAGGCGACGCCATCGCCGCGCGGCTCGTGACCACGGCGCTGCAGCACGCGGTGACCTCGGGCACCGGCCGGCAGCTGGTCAACGACGGGCTCGGCCGCCTCAGCGCGGCCGGCAAGACCGGTACCAGCAACGACAGCCGCGACAGCTGGTTCGCGGGCTGGACCGGCGACCACCTCGCCGTGGTCTGGGTCGGCAACGACCAGAACCAGCCGACCGGCCTGTACGGCGCCACGGGCGCGATGCGCGTGTGGTCGGGCATCTTCGCGCGGCTGCCGAGCGCACCGCTGAAGGTGCCCGCCAAGGGTCTGGACTGGCAATGGATCGTGCAGTCGAACGCGTCCGATCCTGGCTGTCCCGGCGCGCGCCGCTTCGCCTTCGTCGCCGGCTTCGCGCCGGCCTTCCAGCCCTGCGTCTACGCCGATCCGGATCCGTACTACCAGCAGCAGCAACAAGACCAGCAAGGCGGCGGCTGGCGCGAGTTCTTCGGCTTCGGCGATCGCGATGCGCCGCGCGATCCGGCGCAGGCGCCGCCACAGCCACAGCCGCAGCCGGCGCAGCCTTCCGAGCCGCCACCCCCACCGCCTGAGCAATGAGCCCTATGTCGTTCTTTTCGCGTTCCACCGCCGTCCTGTTCTTCCTGCTGTTGTCGGCATGTGCCACGCAGCCGCCGATTGCGCCCAAGCCGGCCGCTCTGACCTCGGCCACGCCCGAACAGATGGTCGCCGCCATCCGCGCCACCGCCGGCACGGGCGAAGGCGAGTTGGCGGTGCAGCCGCTGCGCGATCCGACGGTCGAGGACCTGCGCCAGGCGGCGTCGCGGCTCGAAGCACACAAGCAGTACGCCGATGCGGCGAAATCGCTCGACCAGGCGCTGGCGATCGTGCCCGACGATCCGGCGTTGCTGCAGGAGCGCGCCGAGACCGCTTTGCTGCTGGGCGACTTCGCCAATGCGGAGAAGCTCGCGCAGCGTGCTTACGAACTCGGCTCCCAGGTCGGCCCACTGTGCCGGCGGCACTGGAAGACGGTCGAGCAGGTGCGCCTGATGGCCGGCGATGCGGCCGGGGCGGCTTCGGCGACACGCCAGGTCGAAGGCTGCAAGGTCGCTGCGCCGAACCGCTTCTGAAAACTGCGCGGCTTCGGATGACAGGGATGTACGTGGACGACACGAGTGCAACGAATAGATGCCGGTTGCCGGCAGCCTTGCGCACAGCCAGCTACCAGGCATTCGCCCCCTTTGCAAAAGGGGGCAGACGCCTGCGCAGCGGGCGGCGGGGGATTTGCTTTTGGTGTGGTCCAGACGTGGCGGGAATGGCGCTTATGCCAGTCGCCACGACCTCGCGGCGGATGACCTTGTGTCGGCGCTGGCCGCTGCGCACCAACAGCAAATCCCCCGTCGCGCGCTACGCGCACGCCTGCCCGCTTTTGCAAAGGGGGCAATCCCGTAGCGCGGTGTCGTTGTTGCTGTCGCCGTGGTCATCGTTTCGTACCGGGCCTGAGAGCGGATGACGCATCTCGCCGATTCGAGCCGCGCCGCATTGGCCGAGGGCGGCATCCTCGCCACGCAGATCCCCGCGTTCAATCCGCGGCCGTCGCAGCAGGACCTGTCCGCGGCGATCGCCGATGCCTTCTCGGATCGCGGCACCTTGCTCGCCGAAGCCGGCACCGGCACCGGCAAGACCTTCGCCTATCTCGTGCCGGCGCTGCTGTCCGGGAAGAAGACGATCATCTCCACCGGTACGCGCGCACTGCAGGACCAGCTCTATCACCGCGACCTGCCGCGCGTGCGCGATGCGCTGGGCACGCCGGTCAGGACGGCACTGTTGAAGGGCCGCGCCAATTACCTGTGCAAGTACCGCCTGCAGCAGGCCAAGGGCGAGCCGCGCTTCAGCAGCCGCGAACAGATCTCGCAGTTCCAGCGCATCGTCGCCTGGGCCGGGCGCACGCGCATGGGCGACCTCGCCGAGGTCGAAGCCCTGCCCGAGGATTCGCCGCTGCTGCCGATGGTCACCTCGACCACCGACAACTGCCTCGGCAGCGAATGCCCGTTCTGGGGCGAGTGCTTCGTCGTGCAGGCGCGGCAGCGCGCGCAGACGGCGGACATCGTCGTCGTCAACCACCACCTGCTGCTGGCCGACCTGGCGCTGAAGCAGGAGGGCTTCGGTGAAATCCTGCCCGGCGCGGAGGCCTTCGTCGTCGACGAAGCGCACCAGCTGCCCGACCTGGCCGCGCAGTTCTTCGGCGAAGGCCTCGGCGCGCGCGCGCTCGTCGAACTGGCACGCGATGGCCTGGCCGAGTGCAAGCAGGTCGAAGGCGCGCTCGCGGTCATGCAGCAGCCGACCCGTACGCTCGAACACGCCACGCGTGCGTTGCGCGCGGCGATGGAGGTCCTGCCGCCGCGCAGCACGCAGTTTCGTGCGCTGCAGGACGAGGCGGTGCGCGCCGCGCTCGATGACCTCGCCGCGGCGTTGGCGCAATTCGCCGAAGCCGTTGCGCCACTGCGCGAAGCGGCGCCCGGATTCGACGCCTGCCACCTGCGCGCCACCGACAGTGCCGCGCGCCTGCTGCGCTGGCGTGCCGAACGCGATTTCGATGCGGAATTCGAAACCGCCGACGACGACGTGCGCTGGTACGAACTGTCGCCGCGCGGCTTCCGCCTGCAGCGCACGCCGCTGGATGTCTCCGGCCCGCTGCGCGCGCATCGCGAACGTTCGCACGCGTCCTGGGTGTTCACCTCGGCGACGCTCGCGGTCGACGGGCACTTCGACCATATCGCCACGCGCCTGGGGCTGGACGAGCCCGCCACGCTGCTCGCGCCGAGTCCGTTCGAGTGGCAGCGGCAAGCCTTGTGCTACCTGCCGCAACGCATGCCGGAACCCGCTTCACGCGATTACGGCAGCGCGGTGGTCGATGCGCTGCGGCCGGTGCTCGAAGCCTCGCAGGGCCGTGCCTTCGTGCTCTTCGCCTCGCATCGTGCGCTGCGCGAGGCCGCGGTGCTGCTACGCGATAGCAGCAATCCATCGCCGTGGCCGCTGTTCGTGCAGGGCGAGGCGCCGCGCCACGTGTTGCTGCAGCAGTTCCGCGATTCGGGCAACGGCGTGCTGCTCGGCGCGGCAAGTTTTCGCGAAGGCGTCGATGTCGTCGGCGATGCGCTGAGCGTGGTGGTGATCGACAAGCTGCCGTTCGCCGCGCCCGACGACCCGGTGTTCGAGGCGCGGCTCGATGCGATCCGCCGCAGTGGCGGCAATCCGTTCCGCGACGAGCAGCTGCCGCAGGCGGTGATCGCGCTCAAGCAGGGTGTCGGCCGCCTGATCCGCACCGAGACCGACCGCGGCGTGCTGGTGCTGTGCGATCCGCGCCTGATCGGCAAGAGTTATGGGCGCTTGTTCCTCGATTCGCTGCCGCCGTTTGCGCGGACGCGCGAGGTGGGGGATGTGGAGGCGTTCTTTGGGGCTCCGGTGACGGACGCGGCTGTCATGCGCTAAGCAAGACAGACTCTCAGCCGTCATTCCCGCGAAGGCGGGAACCCAGCGACTTTGTTCCGATGCGAGCGGTGAAACGAAAAGACGCTGGGTTCCCGCCTTCGCGGGAATGACGAGCAAAAGCGATAGTCTTCCTCGCTCGCTTCCTCAGCTTCCCTCGCTTCCCCGTTCCCCGTTCCCCGTTCCCCGCGCACCCGATGAAACTCCTCGCCTTCGAAACCGCCACCGAAGCCTGCTCCGTCGCCCTCTGGATCGACGGCGAGGTACGCGAGCGTTTCGAGATCGCGCCGCGGCGCCATGCCGAACTGTCGCTGCCGTGGGCCGGGCAGTTGCTGGCCGAAGCCGGTGTCGCCAAATCGCAGCTCGACGCCATCGCCGTCGGTCGTGGTCCCGGCGCGTTCACTGGCGTGCGCCTGGCGATCGCGCTCGCGCAAGGCATCGCGCTGGCGCTGGACCGGCCGGTGGTGTCGGTGTCGACGCTGGCCGCGCTGGCGGCGAGGGCGTCTGCCCCTCCCCCTGCAGTCGCAGGGGAGGGAGCCATGCACATCCTCGCCGCCATCGATGCGCGCATGGGCGAGGTCTACACCGCCGCTTTCGCGCGCGAAAGCGATGACCTCAGGGCGTTGTCGAAGGAAATCGTCGCGACGCCCGACGCCGTCGAGCTTCCAGCGGGCACGGACGACTGGTATGGAGTCGGCACCGGCTTCGCCGCGCTCGACGGCCGGCTTCAGACGCGCCTGCACGCGCGTTTGCTGCATGTCGACGCGAATGCGCTGCCGCATGCCGCCGATGTCGCGCGACTGGCAGTGCCGGCTTTCGCTCGTGGCGAAGCGCTCGCCCCCGAGCACCTGCAGCCGGCCTATCTGCGCGACAACGTCGCGCTGACGCTGGAAGAGCAAAAAGCCCTCCGCGCATCGCGCCAGCCGTAGGAGCGCGATTGCGCGCGATCGTGCGTGCCCGGTAGGGCCATCGCGCCCAAGAGCGCTCTACTGGTCGATGAGCTCGCCGCCAGCCAGGAAGTTCCAGGTCCGGGTGACGTGCAGCACCTCGATGTTCTCTTCGGTCTTGGGCAGCGGTGGATAGGGCTCGGCCAGCCGCGCGATGCGCAGCGCCGCGGCGTCCAGGAGCTTGATGCCGCTGGATTGGATGACGTCCGCGCGCTCCACCGAGCCGTCGCGGCGGATCGCGACGCTGATGACCAGCTGCCCGGCCAGTCGGCGGCGGCGCGCTTCGTCGGGATAGTTGAGGTTGCCGACGCGCTCGACGCGGTCGACCCAGGCGCGCAGGTAGCCGGCCCAGGCGTATTCCTGGGTGCTCGCGGAGACGAACTTGCGTTTCGGGCGCTTGGCGTAGCGCTCCGAGCGCAGGTGGATCTCGGCGGCCAGCCGTGCCATCGCCAGATCACGGTCGATGCGCTCGGCACCGGGTGGCAGCAACGAAGGGTCGGCCTGCGGGCGCGCTTCGGGCGTCGGCGCGCGTTGTTCGCTGCGCGGACTGCTGATCACGCGCGCCTCCGGCGGCGGCCGTTGCACCGGTGACTGCGCGCGCAACGGGCGCGGCGCGACCCCGGACTCGACCTGCGGTACTTCGCCGGCCTGGGTGTCGCTAGGCCGGTTGCTCTTCTCGTGCTCGCCACCGCCCTGGTTGCTGGCCTGGGCGAGGAAGTCGGCCTGCTTCTGCGTGAGCGGGCTCTGCGTCCGGGTCAGAATCACATCGAGGGTCGGCAGCACCGGCGCGGCGTCATTGAGCGCGAAGCCGAGGCCGAGGATCAGCATGCCGTGCAGCAGCAGCGACAGCACCATGGTCGCGCTGAGGCGCCCGCCCTCGCCGATGCCGTATTCGTCGGGGGCGAAATCGCTGCCGCGGGGGGAGGACGGGATCGCGCTCACGGAGCCGCCGCGAGCCTCTTCTCGATCGCATCGAACAGCAGGCCGGCGATGTTGAGGCCGAACTGGGCGTCGAGCTCGCGGATGCAGGTCGGGCTGGTGACGTTGACCTCGGTCAGGTAGTCGCCGATCGCGTCGAGGCCCACGAACAGCAGGCCATGTGCCCGCAAGGTGGGGGCGAGCTCGGCGCAGATCCAGCGGTCCCGATCCGAAAGAGGCACTGCAACGCCGCGACCGCCGCGCGCGAGATTGCCGCGGAACTCGTCGCCCTGCGGGATGCGCGCGAGCGCGAACGGAACCGGTTCGCCGTCGATCAAGAGGATGCGCTTGTCGCCCGCGCTGATCTCCGGGATGAACTTCTGGATCATCGCCAGGCGGCGGCCCTCGCCGGTCACGGTCTCGAGGATCACGTTGAGATTCGGATCGTCATGCGCGGCGCGGAACACGCCCTCGCCGC
>JACMKK010000029.1 GCA_014380115.1 Luteimonas sp.
GGTCGGCACCGGCAACGGCCTCGACGCGATCAGCGATGGACAAGTCGTGACGGTGAGTTGTGCCGAAGGCGATACCGGCTTCATCTACGACGGTGCCCTGCCCTTCGAGCGCACCACCGCGGACCTGGCGCAGATGCCGCCCGCGCCGCTCAAGATCATGATGAACGTCGCCAACCCCGAGCGTGCCTTCGACTTCGCGATGCTGCCCAACGCGGGCATCGGCCTGGCGCGCTTGGAAATGATCATCGCCAGCCATATCGGCGTGCATCCGCAGGCCTTGCTCGAATACGACACGCAGGATGCGGAGACCAAAAAGAAGATCGACGCGAAGATGTCCGGCTACGCCAGTCCGGTCGATTTCTACGTCGACCGGCTCGCCGAGGGCATCGCCACGATCACCGCCTCGGTCGCGCCGCGCCCGGTGATCGTGCGCCTGTCCGACTTCAAGTCGAACGAATACGCCAACCTGATCGGCGGCGCGCGCTACGAGCCGCACGAGGAAAATCCGATGATCGGCTTCCGCGGCGCCAGCCGCTACGTCGATCCGTCGTTCAAGGACGCCTTCGCGCTGGAATGCCGCGCCGTGCGCAAAGTGCGCGACGAGATGGGCCTGGACAATCTGTGGGTGATGATCCCGTTCGTGCGCACGCCTGGCGAAGGCCGCGCGGTGATCGAAGTGCTCGCCGAAAATGGCCTGAGGCAAGGCGAGAACGACCTCAAGATCATCATGATGTGCGAGGTGCCGTCCAACGCGTTGCTTGCCGACGAATTCCTCGACATCTTCGACGGCTTCTCGATCGGCTCCAATGACCTCACGCAGTTGACGCTCGGCTTGGATCGCGACTCGGCGATCGTCGCGCACCTGTTCGACGAGCGCGATCCGGCGGTCAAGAAATTGCTGTCGATGGCGATCACCGCTGCCCGAGCCAAGGGCAAGTACATCGGCATCTGCGGCCAGGGCCCGTCGGACCATCCGGACCTCGCGATCTGGTTGATGGAACAGGGCATCGAGTCGGTGTCGCTCAATCCCGATACCGTGGTCGATACCTGGTTGCGGCTGGCGAAATCGAAGGCAGCCGGTTGATCGCGATACGATGACGACGACGCGATAACGTCGCGATTTCTAACATCATGGCGCCCCGCATAGCGGGGCGTCGCATTTTCAAGCCGGGAGTTTGCAGTGGATGGCTGGTTGAAGAACATCGAGGCGATGGACTGGAGCAGCATCGCGATCGCCGTCGGCATCAAGCTCGCCGCAGCGCTGGTCATCCTTCTGATCGGCCTGCGCGTGGCCAAATGGGTCGCGGGACTCGCCGAGCGCGGCCTGACCCGCGCCTCGGTCGAGCCCACTGCCGTGCTGTTCCTGCGCAAGGTCGCGTACGTGATGCTGCTGGTGGTGCTGCTGCTCGCGGTCCTGCAAGTGGTCGGCGTACCGATGACCTCGATGATCGCCGTGCTCGGCGCTGCCGGCCTCGCGATCGGCCTGGCCTTGAAAGATTCGCTGTCCAACATCGCCTCGGGCGTGATGTTGGTGACGCTGAAGCCGTTTCGCGTCGGCGATATCGTCCGGATCGGCGGCGAAAGCGGCTGCGTCGAGTCGGTCAGCATCTTCCAGACCAGCCTGCGCGGCGCCGACAACCAGAGCATCGTGCTGCCGAACAGCCTGATCACCACCGCGTCGATCATCAACCTGACGTCGGGCACGACGCGGCGCATAGAACTGGTGATCGGCATCGGCTACAAGGACGACATCGATGCCGCACGCGCCGCCGCGCTGCAGGTCATGCATGCGGATCCAAGGGTGCTCGCGGAGCCTGCGCCGGATGTCCTGGTCTACGCGCTGGCTGAAAGCGCGGTCAGCCTGGGCATCCGTTGCTACGTGCGCAATGCCGATTTCTTCGCGACGAAGTGCGCGTTGAACGAGCAACTCAAGAAGGCGTTCGACGATGCCGGCATCAGCCTGCCGCTGCCGCAGCGCGACGTGCACATCTACCACTACGACGCGCCGACGGAGGCGATTGCAGCGGGGAGCGAACAGGCGCTGGCTGACCGGCGACCGACCGGATCCTGACAAGCGCGATCCTGACGAGCGCGATCCTGACGAGTGCGCACCACGAATCTGCGCAGGCCTGATCGGGATTCCGGTCAGGACGGCTTGGACGCGTCTTCGACCAGTGCCGCCATGTGGCGTCGATAGTGGCGCAGTTCCGCGATCGAATCGAGCACGTCGCTGAGCGCGGTATGCGAGGACTCCTTGCGCACGCCGGCCAGCACCTCGGGCGCCCAGCGCCGTGCCAGTTCCTTGATGGTGCTGACATCGAGGTTGCGGTAGTGGAAGTGCTCCTCCAGCGACGGCATCAGCCGGTGCAGGAAGCGCCGGTCCTGGCAGATCGAATTGCCGCACATCGGCGAGCGGCCGGGCGCGACCCATTCCTGCAGGAAGGCGATCGTGCGCATCTGCGCCTCGCCCATCGATACGCCGTCCTCGATCACGCGCCGCCATAGCCCGGACTTGCCGTGCTGGTTACGGTTCCATTCGTCCATCGATTCCAGCGCCGCCAGCGAATGCGCGATCGCAAGCTCCGGTCCGTACCCCAGGATGTTGAGCTGTGAATCGGTCACGACCGTCGCGATTTCGAGGATCGAGTCGCGATCGGTATCCAGCCCGGTCATCTCCAGGTCGATCCAGATCAACCTGCTTTCGCTGTCGTTATTGCCTTGCTGTGCCATGCGCTCGCGATCTTTACCGGGTCGGCGCATCATAGCCCAGCCCCCTCATTCCGCCGCCATATGCCGAACAATCCCACCTTCACCCACTACGCCGTGCTGACGGCGATGCTGGCGCCCGCGTTCTTCCTCACCGCGACGGCCTCGCTGCTGATGTCGGCGAACAACCGGCTGTCGCGCGTGATCGACCGGCTGCGCGTGGTGTTGAAAGAGCTCGAGGATTCGACCGACCCCGAGTATCGCGCGGTGCTCGAAAAGCGCATCCTCGTGCAACGTCGCCGCTCATTGCTGATCCTGCGCGGCAGCCAGCTGCTGTACGTGGCCATCACCTGCTTCGTCGCCACCAGCCTGACGGTGGCTGGCGATGCCTTCATCGGCTATCGCTTCGGCACCGCGCCAACGGTGCTGGCGGTGCTCGGCGTGCTGGCGATGTTCGCGGCCAGCTTGTGTCTGGCACGAGAAGCGACGCTGGCCGTAGCGGTCATCAACGAGGAGATGGACCATCGCCACGCGATTGCGCGCATGCGCAAGCGCAGTGAGCCGGTACGTCCGGAAACAGAAGCTAGCGGCGACTGACGGGTCGCGTCGCTGCAATTATGCCAGCGGCGACTTGCCGCGCTTGCGGCGGAAGTAGTTGCTCAGCCGCGTCCCCGCCTCGTCGGCCAGCACGCCGCCCTGCACTGCCACACGATGGTTGTGGCGTGGGTCGGCGAGCAGGTCGAATACGCTGCCGGCGGCGCCGGTCTTCGGATCGCGGGCGGCATAGACCAGGCGTGCGATCCGTGCATGCACCATTGCCATCGCGCACATCGCGCAGGGCTCCAGCGTGACGTACAGCGTGCAGCCGACCAGGCGGTGGTTGCCAAGCCGCCTGCCTGCCGCGCGCATCGCCATGATCTCGGCATGCGCAGTCGGGTCGTGGTCGGCGATGTTGCGGTTCCAGCCTTCGCCGATCACTTCGCCGGCAGCATCGACGAGGACCGCGCCGACCGGGATTTCGTCGTCCGCGCGCTCGGCATGTTC
The DNA here is from genome assembly GCA_014380115.1 of Luteimonas sp. Classification (GTDB taxonomy): domain Bacteria; phylum Pseudomonadota; class Gammaproteobacteria; order Xanthomonadales; family Xanthomonadaceae; genus Luteimonas. Next base: position 3,751 of record JACMKK010000029.1, read on the forward strand.
GGCCAGCGCCAGCGCACGTTGCATCCAGGCCTCGTCTGCCGACGGGTCCATCACTCCCACTCGATCGTCGCCGGCGGCTTGCCGCTGATGTCGTAGACCACGCGCGAGATGCCGCGCAATTCGTTGATGATGCGGTTGGAGACGCGGCCCAGGAATTCGTACGGCAGGTGCGCCCAGTGCGCGGTCATGAAGTCGATCGTCTCGACGGCGCGCAGCGCGATGACCCATTCGTAGGCACGCGCGTCGCCGACCACGCCGACCGACTTCACCGGCAGGAACACGGCGAACGCCTGGCTGGTCTTGTCGTACAGGTCCGCCTTGCGCAACTCCTCGATGAAGATCGCATCGGCCTGCGCCAGCAACTCTGCGTATTCGCGCCTGACCTCGCCGAGGATGCGCACGCCCAGGCCCGGGCCGGGAAACGGATGCCGGTAGACCATCTCGCGGGGCAGGCCGAGTTCGACGCCGAGGCGGCGCACCTCATCCTTGAAGAGTTCGCGCAGCGGCTCAATCAGGCCGAGCTTCATGTGCTCCGGCAGTCCGCCGACGTTATGGTGGCTCTTGATCACGTGCGCCGTGCCGGTCTTGCTGCCGGCCGACTCGATCA
>JACMKK010000294.1 GCA_014380115.1 Luteimonas sp.
CCAGATCACCGACAAAGGCCTCGCCCACTTTCGCCATTGTAAGAACCTGACAACGGTGGACGTGGGCGTGACTCAGGCAACCGATGCGTTCTTGACACAACTCAAGGATTGCAGCAATCCTTGCCCTACTTCGCCAATGACGCCAAATAAGCCACCACCGCCCGACGTCGTCACGTTGGACGAGTTGGGCGTGGGCGAACGGCACCTCGAGGCCGATGTCGGCCAGCTCGAGCTCGCCGGCAAGCTCGGCGCCGGGCGAGAAGAGCAGTCCAGGCTTCAACGCCGCGAACGTGATGGTGCGATCGGCAGCCAGCACCGCGCCTTCGGCGTGCCCGGTCAGCCCGTCGACGCCGCTCGGGATGTCGACGGCGAGGACCGCCGCGTCACCGACATCGGGCGGGTCCCACGATCCGTGGAAGCCGGTGCCGTAGGCCGCGTCGATGACCAGATCGGCGGGAGGCAGCACCGGAGGGCACGTCGACGCCGAGAACATGCGGATCCGCACGCCGCGATCACGCAGCAACCGAGCGGCCACCCGCCCGTCGGCCCCGTTGTTCCCGGGTCCGGCGATGACGTTGACCGTGCGGCCGTAGGTGCCACCGAGCAACCGGATCGCAGCGCGAGCGACGGCCGCGCCGGCGCGTTCGACCAGCTGATCGAGCCGGTCGGCGGCCGCATCGTCGATCGCGCGCATCTGCGCCGGCGTCACGATCGGGAGCACCGCACGAGCGTACGCCCAGGAGCCCTCTGCCAGCGGGCCATCCTGCTCACCCATCACCACAACGATCACATCGGCGGCGTCGCGGAGCTGTTGCGGCAAACGCCCGGCCTGCCGGTGTTCGCGCCGTTCGACGACCGCATCCCGATGGCGACCGAACGGGTCGCGGACGGGGCGCGAGTGCGGATCGGCGACTGGAGCTTCGAGGTCATCGCCGTACCCGGCCATACCGTGAGCCACATCGCATTCCATGGCCATGGCCTCTTGTTTTGCGGCGACACCCTCTTCAGTCTCGGCTGCGGCCGCCTGTTCGAGGGCAGTCCGGCGCAGATGCTGGACTCGCTCGACCGACTCGCCGCGCTGCCCGGAGACAGCCGCGTCTGTTGCGGGCACGAGTACACCGTGGCCAATGCCGCCTTCGCGCGCGTGGTCGAGCCCGACAACCCGGCGCTACGGCGCCGTACCGAGGAGGCCAGTGCCATGCGACAAGCCGGAACACCGACCCTGCCCAGCACGCTCTCCGACGAGTTGGCCGCAAATCCATTCCTGCGCATCGATGCACCCGCCGTACGCGCTGCGATCGCGCAGCGCCTGGGGCACGTGCCGCGCGATCGCGTCGAGGCCTTCGCCGAACTGCGGCGCTGGAAGGACGGATTCGCCGCATGACGCCGCGATGGCGTGGTGGCCCGCTTTCGACTGCAATGGCGCTCGCGCTGGCACTGGCGCTGCCTGTGGCAGCGCAGGAGTTGCCGCCGCCACCCGCGGATGACGTCGCGCAGTCCGCGCCACCGGCTACGCGCAGCGGCCGCGAAATCTATGCCCGCTTCCGCGAAGGCCTGGCCGACAAGCAATGCGAAACCGGCACCAGCCAGCGCTGGCGCGAGCATTTCGCCAACGCGCCGCGGCGCATGGCGGCCAACAACGACGACGTGTTGCCGCTGTTCGGCTACGTCGTCGATACCCTGCGCGCCTCGCACCTGCCGACGGAATACGCCCTGATCCCGTTCGTCGAGAGCGGCTACAAGCCTGGCGCGCGCAGTGCCAGTGGTCCGGCCGGCCTGTGGCAGATGATCTCGATCACCGCGCGCAACCACGGGATCGCCATCGGCGCCGGTTATGACGGGCGCCTGTCGCCAGTCGACTCCACGCAAGCTGCGGTGCGCTATCTCAAGACGCTGCACGGCATGTTCGCCGGCGACTGGCGGTTGGCGGTGATGGCGTACAACGCCGGCGAATACCGCGTGTTCGGCGCGTTGAAACGCAGCGGCCAGCGCGCCAACGCCGCGCGCCCGGACGAGCTGATTGGCTTGTCGGGCATCACCCAGGCCTATGTGCGCAAATTGCACGCGCTGTCGTGCCTGCTCGACCAGGCCGACGATCGCGACGAATGGCTGCGCTCGCTCGACCGGCCGGTGCCGGTGCTCGCTGCCGCCACCTTGCCGAACGGCACGACCAGCCTCGATGCCTGGTCGAATCGCGAGAATGTCGACGCCGGCCTCGTGCGACGCATGAATCCCGCATTCCCCGAAGGCCGCATCGGCGGCGGTAGTGTCCGCCGCGTCCTCGCGCCGATCGGGCGCGGCGTCGGCATGCCGGCGATGGGTGCGGTCACGACCGGCAGTCCGGATCCGGCAAACGCAACGATGCCGATCCTCGTCGCAGCAGCGCAGGACGAAGCCGCCGATCCGCAAACGGCCACCACGCGCTCGCATACGGTGGCGCGCGGCGAGTCCGCGTGGGTCATCGCGCATCGCTACGGGCTGACCAGCACGCAATTGCTGGAACGCAACGGCTTGAACACGCGCAGCGTGCTGCGCCCCGGCATGGTCCTGACGCTGGCCGACAACGCCGCTCCATGAGCGGCCCGCCCCGGCAGCGCGCCGTGGCAAAATAGGCGACCTGCTCACTCAGCGAGAACGCCATGGGATTCCTGCAAGGCAAGCGTGCACTCATCACCGGCATCGCCAGCCAGCGCTCGATCGCCAACGGCATCGCCGAGGCCATGCGCCGCGAGGGTGCGGAACTCGCCTTCACCTACCAGAGCGACAAGCTGAAGTCGCGCGTCGAGGCCGCCGCCGCAGAATACGGCTCGAACATCGTGATCCCGCTGGATGTCGCCGAGGACGCACAGATCGAAGCCTGCTTCGCCGCGTTGGGCAAGCACTGGGACGGGCTCGACATCCTCGTGCATTCGATCGGCTACGCGCCGCGCGAGGCGATCGAGGGCGGCTATCTCGACGGACTCACGCGCGAGAACTTCCACATCGCCCACGACATCTCCGCGTATTCGCTGTCCGCCCTGGCCAAGGCCGCGCGGCCGTTGATGCAGGGGCGCAACGGCAGCATCCTCACGCTGACCTATCTCGGCGCCGAACGTGCGCTGGCCAATTACAACGTGATGGGCGTAGCCAAGGCGGCGTTGGAGGCAAGCGTGCGCTATCTCGCCTTGAACCTCGGCCCGGAAGGCACGCGCGTCAACGCGATCTCGGCCGGTCCGATCAAGACGCTCGCAGCTGCCGGCATCGCCAACTTCCGCAAGATGCTCGGCCATGTCGAGAGCTATGCGCCGATGCGGCGCAGCGTGACGATCGAGGATGTCGGCAACGTGGCTGCGTTCCTGTGCTCGGACCTGGCTGCCGGCGTGACCGGCGAGATCACCTACGTCGATGCCGGCTACAACATCCTTGGCATGACGGGTGTCGGCGACGAACACTGACTCTGCGCTGGCATCGCGCATGAAACAAAAAGCCCGGCATTGCCGGGCTTCTTTTGTTGCTGTCAGGCACCGGGCGTACGCGACGTCTACAGACGCTCTTCCGCCACGGTGATCTTCAGGCCCTTGCGCAGCGCCTTCACCAAACCGAGCGCGTCGCTGGTGCCCGACATCTGCGCCAACTGCTGCTGCAGCGCCTCGCGCTGTTGCGGCGGTGCCGCCTTCGCATCGCCAGGCGTGACCTTGCTGACCGTGAACACGGCGAGGCGGCCGTCGCCGAGCATGACCTTGCCGGGCGAGACCTTGCCCGCGGCAGGCGCCGGCGTCTCGAAATAGGCTTCCGACGCTGCCTCATCCGGCACCGGCATCCCGCGCTGCACGCCCGGGACGTCCGTGGCGGCCAGGCCACGCGCTACGGCCAGCGCCTGCAGCGTTTCGCCCTTGCGCAACGCCGCGACCATCGCGTCCGC
>JACMKK010000030.1 GCA_014380115.1 Luteimonas sp.
GATTACGCGCCGCAATCGAGCCTGGCGACGCTCGCCAATGCCATGGACGTCGGTGCGCCGAGCAATTTCGAACGGCTGCGCTACTGGTTTGGCGACGACGCCGCATTGCGCGCGGCTTTCGTCGCCGAATCCGTCGGCGACGACGTGATCCGCGACACGATCCGCGAAGCGCCGCGGCGCCACGGCGTCGTGCCTTGTCCGCATACCGCGACCGGACTGCGCCTGCTCGAACGCCTGCGCGAGGCAGGCGATATCCGACCGTGGGCCGTGGTGGCGACCGCGCATCCGGCCAAATTCGAGAGCATCGTCGAGCCGCTGGTCGGTCACACGGTCGAGCCGCCGCCGGCGCTGGCCGCTTCGCTGGCCCGTCCTGCTTCGGCCGAATCCTTGCCGGCCGTGTACGCAACGCTGCGCGCCCGATTGCGCGCAAATCGGGCATGACGACGTTGCCCCCTTTGAAAAAGGGGGCGGCGGCCGTGAAGCGGTCGCGGGGGATTTGCTTTTGATTTTCCTTTTCCAGGCGAGAACAACCCAGGAGCAGATCACTGGCTTACTCATTAAAGGGAAATTCCGGCCGCATCGCGCCAGCGGCCACTGTGGACTGCACAGAACGCAAAAAAATCTTGCGCAGCTCTTGACAACCCGCAAACCATCGTGTTCTTCTCGGTCCATGACGCATCGCAACATCCAGTCGCAGACCCTCAAGGCCACGCCCGACGTGCCGGTCGCGCTGTTGAGCTTCGCTGCCGCCACCCTCGTCCTCGTACTCGTCCTTATTACCGTCCTAACAGGCGCGGGAGTCGGGTTTGTGTAAGTAACACCACAAACCCAGGTCGAAAGAACCTAGACCCCGCGCCCGAGAAGGCGCGGGGTTTTTCGTTTTTTGGGCCCGGGTTCCTACCGAAGGAACACGTGTTCGTGAGAAGCGATGCCATCAAACTAGGTCCTGCAAGAGCCCCGGCACGCGCGATGCTGCGGGCCACCGGGCTCGACGACGCCGCGATCGCAAAACCACTCGTCGCAGTCGTGCACACCTGGACCGACGTCTCGCCGTGCAACCTCACGCTGCGCGACCTGGCCCAGCACGTCCGGGCCGGCGTGATTGCCGGCGGCGGCACGCCGGTCGAGTTCAACACCATCGCCGTCACCGACGGCATCGCCATGGGCAGCGAGGGCATGCGCGCTTCGCTGGCTTCGCGCGAGACCATCGCCGACTCGATCGAACTGGCGGTGTCGGGCCACTGCCTCGATGCGGTGGTGATGCTGGTCGGCTGCGACAAGACCATTCCGGCCGCTGCGATGGCGGCGGCGCGGCTCGACATCCCCAGCGTGATCCTCTACGGCGGCACGATCATGCCGGGACAGTGTCGCGCCAAGGACGGCAGCGACAAGGCGCTGACCGTGCAGGACGTGTTCGAAGCCGTCGGCGCGCACGCCGCCGGCCGCATCGACGACGGCGAGCTGCACGCGATCGAACGCCATGCCTGCCCCGGCGCCGGCGCCTGCGGTGGTCAGTTCACCGCCAACACGATGGCGATGGTGCTGACCTTCCTGGGCCTGTCGCCACTGGGCGCAAACGACATCCCGGCGATCCACGCCGACAAACCCGCCGCGGCGAAGGCCTGCGGCGAACTGGTTATGCAGCAGCTGCGCAACGGCGGGCCGAGACCGCGCGCACTCCTCTCCCCCGAAGCGCTGCGCAACGCGGCGCGCGCGGTCTCGGCCACGGCCGGCTCCACCAATGCGGTGCTGCATCTGCTGGCAATCGCCCACGAGGCCGGCGTGCCGTTCGACCTCGAGGAGTTCGAAGCCGCTTCGGCGAACACGCCGGTGATCGCCGACCTGAAACCCGGCGGCCGCTACACCGCCGCGGAGATGTTCCAGCACGGCGGTACGGCATTGGTGGCACTCGAACTGCGAGCGGCCGGTTTGATCGAGGACATTCCGACGATCACCGGCCGTTCCTTCTTCGAGGAGCTCGATGCGGTGCCCGCGCCCGGCGCGCAGGACGTGGTGCGCACAGTCGCCGATCCGATCAAGCCGCGCGGCGGTTATTCGATCCTGTACGGCGATCTCGCGCCGGAGGGCTGCATCGTCAAACTCGCCGGCCATGGCCGCGAGCATTTCGAAGGCCCGGCGCGCGTGTTCGATTCGGAGGAAGCCGCGTTTGCCGCGGTGCAAGCCCGCTCGATCAATGCCGGCGACGTCGTCGTGATCCGTTTCGAAGGCCCCGCAGGCGGTCCCGGCATGCGCGAGATGCTCGCCGTCACCGCCGCGCTGGTCGGCCAGGGCCTCGGCAACGATGTCGCATTGATCACCGACGGCCGCTTCAGCGGCGCCACGCATGGCTTCATGGTCGGCCACATCGCGCCGGAAGCTGCGCACGGCGGTCCGATCGCAAGGCTGCGCGACGGTGACGTGGTGCGCATCGACGTCGCCACGCGGCGGCTCGACGTCGACGCCGACCTCGCCGCGCGCGAACCGCGGCGCATCGCGCCACGCGTGACCACCGGAGTGCTGGCCAAGTACGCGCGCGATGTCGGTTCCGCATCGAAGGGCGCGGTGACTGCGCCTGGACCGTTGGACGCCCCACAAATCGCATCGAACGACATCCCCATCCTTGTCGTCCCGAGTGAAGCGGGGAACCTGCTGTACGCGTGAGTAAGCCGGACAGCAGATCCCTCACTGCGTTCGGGATGACACACCTCTTCTGACAAACCTTCTGAAACCACACACAAGGCCATCGCAATGACCACTCCCGCCAAACCCAAGATCGCCATCGTCGGCTACGGCAGCCAGGGACGCGCGCATGCGCTCAACCTGCGCGATTCCGGTTTCGATGTCACCGTCGGCCTGCGTCCGGGCGGCCCCACCGAAGTCAAGGCCAAGGCCGACGGCTTCACTGCCAAGACGCCGGCCGCGGCCGTCATGAGTGCCGAACTCGTCGCCGTACTCACGCCGGACATGGTGCAGGCGCAGCTTTATCGAGACGTCATCGAACCGCACATCACACCCGGCGCCTGCCTGCTGTTCGCGCACGGGTTCAACGTGCACTACGGCCAGATCGCGCCGCGCGAAGATCTCGATGTCGTGCTGGTCGCGCCGAAGGGTCCTGGCGCGCTCGTGCGACGCGAATACGAGATCGGCCGCGGCGTGCCGAGCGTTTACGCGGTGCACCAGGACAGCAGCGGCCGCGCCGAGGAATTCGCGCTGACCTACTGCGCCGGCATCGGCGGCGCACGCCAGAATGCGATCAAGACCACGTTCAAGGAAGAGACCGAGACCGACCTGTTCGGCGAGCAGGCCGTGCTCTGCGGCGGCGCCACCAAGCTCGTGCAGGCGGGCTGGGAAACGCTGGTGGAAGCCGGCTACCAGCCCGAAGTCGCGTACTACGAGTGCCTGCACGAACTGAAACTGATCGTCGACCTGTTCTACGAGGGCGGCATCACCCGCATGCACGAATTCATCAGCGAGACCGCGCAGTACGGCGCGCTCACGCGCGGCCCATACGTGGTCGACGCCGACACGCGCGCGCAGATGAAGAAGATCCTCGCCGAGATCCAGGACGGCACGTTTGCGCGCCAGTGGATCGCCGAGTACGCCTCCGGCAACGCCAACTACAAGGCGCTCAAGCAGGCCGATCTCGACCATCCGATCGAGGCCGTCGGCCGGAAGTTGCGCGCCAACATGAAGTGGCTGTCGACCGCGCCGCAAGCGCCGGCCAAAGCCGCCACTACCGACGCTACCGCTGCCGACACGCGCAGTGAACGACAGGAAGAGGCCGCTGCATGAACGGTGCCCGCTGGCTGGTGCAAGCACTGGCCGCAGAAGGCGTGGACACGCTGTTCGGTTATCCGGGCGGCGCGATCATGCCTTTTTACGACGCACTGCACGGCGCGGCTGCCGACGGCGGCGGGCTCAAGCACATCCTGGTCCGCCACGAGCAGGGCGCGGCGTTCGCGGCCAATGGCTATGCGCGTGCCAGCGGGCGCGTCGGCGTCTGCGTCGCCACGTCCGGCCCCGGCGCCTCCAACCTGGTCACCGGCATCGCCGATGCGATGCTCGACTCGGTGCCGATGGTGATCATCACCGGCCAGGTCGCCACGTCGCTGATGGGCACCGATGCGTTCCAGGAGCTCGACGTGTTCGGCATGACGATGCCGATCGTCAAGCACAGCTTCCTGCCGCGCAGCGTCGACGACCTGCCGCGGATGCTGCGCGATGCGTTCCGGATCGCGCGTTCGGGCCGCCCCGGCCCGGTGCTGATCGATCTGCCCAAGGACGTGCAGAACGGGGACGCTTCGCATCTGCCCGCGCACGTGCCGGCGCCGGTCGATGCCGTGCCGGAAGCGCCCAGGCATGCCCTGCACGCAGCCGCCGCATTGATCGCGCAGGCGCAGAAGCCGGTGATCTACGGCGGCGGCGGCATCACGCTCGGCGATGCGGTCGATGCATTCCGCGACTTCGTCGAGCAGACGCAAATCCCGGCGGTGCTGACGCTGAAAGGCCTCGGCGCGCTGCCCGCGGCGCATCCGCTCAACCTCGGCATGCTCGGCATGCACGGCTGCCGCGCCGCCAACCTGGCCGTGCAGGAATGCGACCTGCTGATCGTGGTCGGCGCGCGCTTCGACGATCGCGTCACCGGCAAGCTCGCCGAGTTCGCGCCGAATGCGCGCGTCGTGCACCTGGACCTGGATCGCTGCGAGATCGGCAAGCTGCGTCATGCCGATGTCGGCGTCAATGGCGACCTCGCCGAAAGCCTCGCCACGTTGACGCCACCTTGCGCGGCGCAATCCCGTGGCCGCCATGCCGCGGCGCGCAAGGCCTGGCGCGAGATGTGCTGCGAACGCCGCCGCAAGTACGCCGCGCGCTACGACGCACCCGGCGAGAGCGTGTACGCGCCGGCGTTGCTGAAGCGGCTGTCGGAGATGGCGCCGGAAGCCGTGGTGACCTGCGATGTCGGACAGCACCAGATGTGGGTCGCGCAGCACTGGCGCTTCAGCCACCCGCGCCAGCACCTGACCAGCGGCGCACTAGGCGCGATGGGCTTCGGACTGCCGGCCGCGATCGGGGCTCAACTCGCGCTGCAGGCATCGGAAAGCGAACCCGCACCGGTGATCTGCGTCAGCGGCGATGGTTCGTTCCTGATGAACGTGCAGGAGCTCGCGACCGTCGCGCGCTATCGCCTGCCGGTGAAGATCGTGCTGCTCGACAACCAGGCGCTCGGCATGGTGCGGCAGTGGCAGGAATTGTTCTTCGAGCGCCGCTATTCCGAAGTCGACCTCTCCGACAACCCCGACTTCGCCGCGGTCGCCATCGCGTTCGGCATCCACGCGCTTTACGTCAATCGCGCGGACGGCGTCGAGGACGCATTGCAGCAGTTGCTCGACACGCCCGGCCCGGCGCTGCTGCATGTCGCCATCGACCAGGCCGCGAACGTCTGGCCGCTGGTGCCGCCGAACCACAACAACGCGCAGATGCTCGACGCCGAAGAAGCCGTCGACGAGCACGTCGACGAAGCAGCGCCGTTGCCCGCCGCCACGAACGCGCAGCCCTCCCCCACTGCCGAACCCGAGGAAGCCCGCCATGCGTTACCAGCTTGATCTCACCCTGCGCCAGGCCGAAGGCGCGCTGGCGCGCGTACTCGGCACTGCGGAGCGTCGCGGTTTCCGTCCGCTGTCCGTCGACGGCGAAGCGCAGCCCGACGGCGACCGCTGGTACTTGCGCATGACCGTCGAGGGCGAGCGCTCCGACGAGTCGCTGCAGAACCAGCTGTCGAAACTCTACGACTGCCTCGATGTGCAGGTGACGCCGTGTTGACCAGAACCGCCGCAGAGCAGTCCCGTTCCTCTTGTCGTCCCGAACGCAGTGAGGGACCTGCTGTCGTCGATAAGCAGGCCCCTCGCTACGCTCGGGACGACAATGCATTGCGCGCCAAGCCGAAGCTGTGGTTCGACGGCGAAATCGCCGACGCCGATGCGCTGCAGGCCGACCTGTCCACGCATGCCATGCACTACGGCAGCGGCGTCTTCGAAGGCATGCGCAGCTATGCAACGCAGCAAGGCGCGGCGGTGTTCCGTCTGTCCGATCACCTGCAACGCATGCGCAGAGGCGCCGAGCTTCTGGGCATCGCCTTCGATGAGGCGCAAGCCGCCGAGGCGACGCTGCAGGCGTTGCGTGCCAACGGCCATCGCGACGCCTATATCCGTCCGCTGGCCTGGGTCGGCACCGGCAGCTTCGGACTGGACGTGGCCGGACACGCGCAGCACCTGATGGTCGCGACCACGCCGACCCTGGTGCACCTGGGCGGCACGAGCACGCGCATGACGGTCTCGCCGTGGCGGCGCAATCCGGCCAGCTCGCTGCCGCCGCTCAAGCTCTGCGGCGCCTACGTCAACTCGATCCTGGCCAAGCGCGAAGCCAAGGCGCGTGGCTTCGACGAGGCGCTGTTCGTCGACGACGATGGTTTCGTCGTCGAATGCACAGGGGCCAATGTGTTCCTGGTCAAAGGCGGGCAAGTCACTGCCGTCGACCATCGCGATGCCCTGCCCGGCATCACCCGCGACACGCTGATCGCGCTGACCGGCGCAGATGCGCGCGCGGTCACGCTCGACGAACTGCGCGATGCCGACGAGGTCTTCGCCTGCGGCACCGCCGCCGAAGTCGCGCCGATCGCCGCGCTCGACGACCGCGTCTTTGGCGACAACCCGATCAGCCGCGACCTGGTCGCGCTGTACGCGCGCGTGGTGCGCGGCGAAGAAGCCACGGCGCAAGCCTGGCTGACGCCGGTCTGAGCCGATGGACCCTGCCGTACCGCTGCTGATCGAAGCTGGCGACGTCTCCGTCACCGCTTCCGACGTGCTGGCGGCGCAGGCGCGTCTGCGGCGTTACCTCGACGTCACCCCGGTCCACTACGCCGAGCGCTTCGGTTGCTGGCTGAAGCTCGAAAACCTGCAGCGCACCGGTTCGTACAAGGTCCGCGGTGCGTTGAATGCGTTGCTGGCCGCACGCGAACGCGGCGACGAGCGCACCGTGATCGCCGCCTCCGCCGGCAACCACGCGCAAGGCCTGGCCTGGGCGGCTTACCGGCTCGGCGTGCACGCGATCACCGTCATGCCGCGTTGCGCGCCCGAAACCAAGATCGCAGGCGTCGCCCATTGGGGCGCGACGGTGCGCCTGCACGGCGACAGCTACGACGAGGCCAAGGTCTTCGCGCGCGAGCTCGCCGAACAGCACGACTATCGACTGCTGTCCGCGTTCGACGATCGCGACGTGATCGCTGGCCAAGGCACGGTCGGGCTGGAACTGGCGGCCTTGGCACCGGACGTGGTGCTGGTGCCGATCGGTGGCGGCGGCCAGGCGGCCGGTGTCGCCTTTGCCCAGAAAACGTGCTTTTCCGCCACGCGCGCGACGCGGCCGCAAAGCGTTCGCAACGTCGGCGCGCAGGTCGAAGGCGTCGATGCGATGTCGCGGGCGCTGCGCGGCGATCGTTCGCTGCGCGATCCCGCCGTCACGCTGGCCGACGGCATCCGCGTCAAGGAGCCCGGCTACCTGACGCAGCGCGTGCTGGAATCGCTGCTCGACGACATCGTCATCGTGCGCGAAGCCGAACTGCGCGAAACCCTGGTGCGGCTGGCACTGGAAGAACACGTGATCGCCGAAGGCGCCGGCGCTTTGGCGCTCGCCGCGGGCCGCCGCGTCGCCGGCAAGCGCAAGTGCGCGGTGGTGTCGGGCGGCAATCTCGATGCCGGCGTGCTGGCGCGATTGCTGTCCGAAGTGAGGCCACGGCCGCCGCGCAGGCCCAGACGCAGGGTGCGCGAACTCGCGCCTGCGATTCCGTCCCAGCCCCCCGTATCCATCAGCTCGTCATTCCCGCGTAGGCGGGAACCCAGCGCCTTCAGCCTTCCCGAACCAAAGTCGCTGGGTTCCCGCCTTCGCGGGAACGACGAGTTAACCGAACACCCGATCCCCGAGGAGACCTGCGCATGAGCGCCCCCGACCACGTACGCATCTTCGACACCACGCTGCGCGATGGCGAGCAATCGCCCGGCTGCAGCATGTCGCCGCAGCAGAAGGCCGTCATGGCGCGGGCGCTCGCCGAACTCGGCGTCGACATCATCGAGACCGGTTTCCCGGCCAGCTCGCAGTCCGACTGCGAGGCGGCCGCACTGATCGCGCGCGACCTGCGCGAGACCACACTGTGCGTGCTGTCGCGCTGCCTGCCTGGCGATATCGAAACGTCGGCGCGCGTGCTGGAGGCCGCCGCCAGGCCGCGCCTGCACGTGTTCCTGTCGACCAGCCCGCTGCACCGCGAGCACAAGCTGCGCATGAGCAAGGACGAAGTGCTCGAAACGACGGCGCGCAACGTGGCCTACGCGCGCAGCTTCGTCGACGACGTCGAGTTCTCGACCGAAGACGGCACCCGCACGGAGGAGGATTTTCTCGCCGAGGTCATCGGTGTCGCCATCGCCGCCGGCGCCACAACCATCAACGTGCCCGACACGCTCGGCTACACCACGCCGGCGGAGATGCGTGGCCTGTTCCAGCGCCTGATCGCCACCGTGCCCGGCGCCAGGGACGTGGTGTTCAGCGCGCACTGCCACAACGACCTGGGCATGGCGGTCGCCAATTCGCTGGCCGCGATCGAAGGCGGCGCGCGCCAGGTGGAATGCACGATCAACGGCATCGGCGAGCGCGCGGGCAACTGCGCGATGGAGGAGCTGGTGATGGCCTTGAAGGTGCGCGGCGCCTATTTCGAGGCCGACACGCGCATCGACACGCGCCTGTTGGTGCCGACCTCGCAGCTGCTGTCGCGGCTGGTCGGCATGCCGGTGCAGCGCAACAAGGCCATCGTCGGCGCCAACGCCTTCGCGCACGAATCCGGCATCCACCAGCACGGCATGCTGCGTGACCGTCGTACCTACGAAATCATGAATCCGGAAGACGTGGGCTGGCCTTCGTCGCAGATGGTGCTGGGCCGGCACAGCGGCCGCGCCGCGGTCGCGCATCGCCTGCGTGCGCTCGGCCATGCGCTGGAGGACGAGGCGTTGGACCTCGTGTTCGCGGGTTTCAAGTCGCTGTGCGAGAAGCAACGCGTGGTCGATGATGGCGATCTGCAGCGATTGATGCACGGCGATCGCGACGGCGACAGCGACGGCTACCGCTTGGCGTCGATGACCGTCAGCGATCGCGGCCAGCGCGCCAGCGCGCAGGTCGAGCTGTCCGATCCCGGCGGGCAGCGCGTCTCGGAGAGCGCGCTCGGCGATGGTCCGGTCGACGCCTTGTTCGCGGCGCTTGCCGCTGCCACCGACGTCGATCTGACGCTGGAAAGCTATCAGGTGCACAGCGTCGGCATCGGCAACGACGCACGCGGCGAAGCCAACCTCAGCGTGCGTCACGACGACGCCGAATACCAGGGCACCGGCACCAGCAAGGACATCATCGAGGCCAGCGCGCTGGCCTGGCTCGATATCGCCAATCGCGTATTGCGCAACCGGCAGCCGCAGGATCTAACCCTCTCCCGCTTGCGGGAGAGGGTTGGGTGAGGGCAAGCCCGCACAGCGAACACCGCGAAGACATCAAGACCACGCAAAGCGAGAAGCCGCACCCTCATCCCGACCTTCTCCCGCAAGCGGGAGAAGGGGCCAGAAGCCAAAGCAAAAAGACAAAGACAAAGACATGAAACCAAGCACCCTGCTCGACAAACTGTGGGACGCGCACCTGGTCACGCCGGAAAGCGACGCCGTGCCGGCGACCCTGTACGTCGACCTGCACCTGATCCACGAAGTCACCTCGCCGCAGGCCTTCGCCGAACTCGATGCGCGCGGTCTGTGCCTGCGCCGGCCTGACCTGACCAAGGCCACGCTCGACCATTCCACGCCGACGCTGCCCGCCAGCGCCGACGGTCGTCTGCCCTACTTCAGTGCGGAAGCCGAAGCGCAGGTCGACATGCTGCGTCGCAACTGCGCGCGCCATGGCGTGGAGCTGTTCGATCTCGACAGCGCGCAGCGCGGCATCGTGCACGTGATCGGTCCCGAACTCGGCCTCACCCAGCCCGGCATGACCATCGTCTGTGGCGACAGCCACACCGCCACGCATGGCGCGTTCGGCGCGCTCGCGTTCGGCATTGGCACCAGCGAGGTCGGCCATGTCCTGGCGACGCAATGCCTGCTGCAACGCAAGCCGAAGACGCTGGCGATCACGATCGACGGCGAACTCGGCCCTGGCGTCGGCGCCAAGGACCTGATCCTGCATGTGATCGGCGTGATCGGCGTCAATGGCGGCACCGGCCACGTGATCGAGTACCGCGGTTCGACGATCCGTGCGCTGTCGATGGACGAGCGCATGACGGTCTGCAACATGTCGATCGAGGCCGGCGCGCGCGCCGGACTGATCGCGCCGGACCAGGTCACGTTCGATTACCTGGCGGCGACGCCGCGCGCGCCCGGCGCGGAGATCGGTCACAGCGTCGACTTCGATCGCGCCGTCGCGCGCTGGCGCGAACTGCGCAGCGACGACGGAGCGCAGTTCGATCGCGAGGTGTGCATCGATGCGCGCCAGATCAAGCCGACGCTGACCTGGGGCACGCATCCGGGTCAGGTCGCCGCGGTCGACGCGCAACTGCCGATGGCGCGCGACGCAGACGAGCGCAAGGCGCTGGCCTACATGGGCTTCGACGGCGGTACGGCGCTGGCTGGACGACCGGTGGACGTGGTGTTCGTCGGCAGCTGCACCAACTCGCGCCTGTCCGACCTGCGCCAAGTCGCCGCGGTGCTGCGCGGACGCCAGGTGCATCCGCGCGTGCGCATGCTCGTGGTCGCGGGTTCGGAGCAGGTCAAGCGTGCGGCCGAAGCAGAAGGCATCGACCGCATCGTGCGCGACGCCGGCGCCGAGTGGCGCGAACCGGGCTGCTCGATGTGCATCGCGATGAACGGCGACCTGGTCGGCCCCGGCCAGCTCGCGGTGTCGACGAGCAACCGTAACTTCGAAGGTCGCCAGGGCAAGGGTGCGCGCACGCTGCTGGCGTCGCCGCTCACGGCTGCGGC
>JACMKK010000295.1 GCA_014380115.1 Luteimonas sp.
GCGCATCGCGAACTCGCGATCATGGCCTGCCGCGAACACCTCAACGTGCATCGCCTGCCGGAACTGCGCGATGAGACCGTGCACGACCTGCTGGCGCGCTGCGACGGCTTCCGCAAGCCAGAACGCATCGCGCAGTTGGCGCTGGTGTGCGAGGCTGACAAACGCGGCCGCGCCGGACTTGCGGACCATCCGTACCCGCAAGGTCCTGAATTGCTGCGCCTGCATGCTGCCGCGTGTGCGGTGCGCGGTGCGGACATTGTGCGAGAAGGCCTCGAGGGACCGGCGCTTGGCGAGGCACTGCGCAAGGCTCGGATCGCCGCGATCGGCGAGGCGCGGAGCGTGTAGGAGCTGATTCGCTCGTGACTCACTGGAGGTGTAGACCTCCCTCGCCGTCATCCCCGCGAAGGCGGGGACCCAGCGACTTTGAATCTTTGGAGGCTAAGGCACTGGGTTGACCAGCTTCGCTGTTGTAAAGCGCTTCCGCCTTCGCGGGGTTTTCAACAGCCGCATGGCTGGTCATGACGGGCATAGGCACCCGCCTGTCAATTTTCAAATGGACCCTGGTCAGATCCTGACGCGCCAACCACGCCGATCCATCCACCACACGACTAACCACCAGAACAACACGAATGCCACGGCGAACAGCAACGATGGCAGGTACGGACCAGAGTGCGGCGTCATCCAGCTAGCGAAGCCGACGCGATAGATCGGCTCCCACCAGTCCAGCGCAGCAAGCACGTACGTCATCAGCGCCGAACCCGCATAGGCAGCGATGGCGTTGACGCCGAAGCGACGTCCCAAGGCCGGCCAGCCGCGCAGGTCGATGGCGATATGGCATGCCACGAGCGCCAGCAGTGCCCAGCCGCCGCTCCAAAGCACGTACGACGATGTCCACAGGTTCTTGTTGATCGGCAGCACCTGTGCCCACGCCGCACCGAGCACCAGCACAGCGAGGCCTGCAGCGCACAGCCGGCGAAGTTGGCCGTGGCGCAGCCAATCGCCAGCGCGCAGGCCGAGCAACGTGGTAGCGATCGCACCGAGCGTGCTCACCAAGCCTTCCGGATCGTGGCCCAGGCCGGTGGCGGCGTCGAACCGGTAGGCCAACGCACCGAGCATCGCGGTGTCCAAGCGACTGGCGAAGTTCGTCCAAGGCGCATACGTGCCAGCCGTCGCAAGCAGGGCCCAGTAGCCGAGCAGCAATGCGGCGAGGCAGAGCCACTGCGTCCTTACCCGCGTATGCAATGCGAGCAGGGCGACCACGCCGAAGCACACGCCGATCCGCTGCAGCACGCCCCAGGGCCTGAAATAGGGATGCTGGAGGGCGAGCCATGCGATCGCATGCAAGCCCAATCCCAACAACACGATGCGCGACGCGCGCAGCAAGACATCGCGCTGCAACGTCGTGCGCGCGACGCCGGCTTCCCTCCGCGGCAGCACGCCGAGCGCGATCGAGACGCCGACGACGAACAGGAAGAACGGGAAGACGAGATCGGTCGGCGTGCTGCCGTGCCACTCCGAGTGCAGCAACGGCGTGTAGACGTGGCCCCAGTCACCGGGCGTGTTCACCAGCAGCATCGCGGCGACGGTGATGCCGCGCAGCGCATCGACGGATACGAAGCGTGGCGGTCTTGTCGCTGGCTGCACGACTACTCCGCTGTGCCGCCGATCCACGTCGCCGTCACCTGCAGTGCATCGTCTAGCAACACGAGGTCGGCACGATACCCGGGCGCAATGCGGCCATGCGTCGCTTCGAGCTTCAGGAACGCTGCCGGATACGTCGAGGCCATGCGCGCTGCTTCATCGAGTGGCACGCCGAGCATGATCACCGCATTGCGCACCGCGGTCGCCATGTCGAGTGCGGAACCAGCGAGCGCGCCGGCTGCATTGCGTACGACGCCGTCGCGCACGGTAATCGTTTCACCGTACAACTCGTAGTCCGGGCTGTCGCCGCCGACCGGCGGCATCGCGTCGGTGACGAGGAAGAGCTTGCCGCGCGGCTTCGCGGCCAGCGCCACGCGCAGGCTGGCCGGATGCACGTGCACGCCATCGACGATCAGCCCGCACCAGCTGTCGCGATCCTCGAGCGCGGCGCCGACGGCGCCAGGATCGCGGCCCTGCAGCGGCGACATCGCGTTGTACAGATGTGTAAAGCCACGCACGCCGGCATCGAGGCCGCCGCGGATCTCCTCGTAACTGCCGGCGGTGTGGCCGGCGGCGATGATCGCACCCCGCTCCACCAGCGCGCGGATCGACGCCGGCGGCAGCCGTTCCGGCGCGAGCGTGATCAGCGTGCGGCCGTTGGTCAGCGACGTCGCCAATGTGATCTCGTCGGCATCCGGCACTCGGAACTTGCCGGCGTCATGCGTGCCCTTGCGCGCGGGCGCGAGGTAAGGGCCTTCGAGATGGATGCCGAGCACGCCGGCCACGCCCTGCGCGATGGCGTCGTCGACCGCGGCGATCGCCGTACGCATCACGTCGAGGTCGTCGCTGATCAGCGTCGGCAGGAAGCCGGTCGTGCCGAAACGCCGGTGCGCCCGGCCGA
>JACMKK010000296.1 GCA_014380115.1 Luteimonas sp.
AGTGCATCCAGAGCATCGTCGGCGAGCAGTTTCGCGCCGGAGGTCGCGACCATCACCGGGTCGAGCACGACGAACGGCGGCTTGTGCCGGTCGATGGCATCGGCGACCGCGGCGATGACTTCGGCATTGGCGAGCATGCCGAGCTTCATCGCACCGATATCGAAATCCTCGAAACAGGCATCGATCTGCGCGTGCAGGAACTCGATCGGCGGCACATGCACGGCCGTGACGCCGCGCGTGTGTTGTGCCGTGAGCGCCGCGATCGCCGACAGCCCATGGACGCCGTGCGCGGCGAAGGTCTTGAGGTCGGCCTGGATGCCGGCGCCGCCGCCGGAGTCGGAGCCGGCGATGGTCAGGGCGGAGACGATGCGCTGCTTGGTCATGCGCGTCATTCTGCCTGCGTCACGCTGGCCCTGCCTGCGCGACGATCGACCTGGCGAGCTCGATGGCCTCGTCGTAGTTGCTGGCGAAATGCAGCTGGCCGGCGCGCTCGTCGAGGTGCATGTCGGTGATCACGCGTTGCGGCTGCGGCTGCAGACCGGACAGAATCAGGACGATGCCGCGCCGTTGGGAGCGATCGGTGAGCGTCTTCAGCGCGTGCACGCCGCTGGCGTCGATGAACGGCACCAGGCGCATGCGCAGGATCAGCACCATCGGTGGCGAGAAGAACTGGTCGAGCAGGTTGTCGAGTCGACTGGCTGCGCCGAAGAACAGCGGGCCATTGACCTGGAAGGCTTCGACGCCTTTGGGCAACTGGGCGCGCTGCTCGGCATCTGCCTCGTTGGACGATGTGTTGCCGTCTTCGTCAAGCAGGGGCACACCCGAGCTGACCTCGACCGCTTCGGCCATGCGGAACATGAAGAGGAAGGCAGCCACCACGACGCCCACCTCGATCGCAATCGTCAAGTCGAAGAACACCGTCAGGAAGAAGGTCAGCAATAGCACCAGCCGGTCCCCCCAGGGCGCCGACATGGTGTGGCGGAAATGCTGGTACTCGCTCATGTTCCAGGCCACGACCAGCAGCACCGCGGCCAACGCGGCCAGCGGCACGTAATGCATCAGCGGCGCCAGCAACAGCATGAACAGCAACAGGAACAAGGCATGCAGCATGCCAGCGATCGGAGAGCGCGCGCCGGCGCGCACATTGGTCGCGGTACGGGCGATGGCGCCGGTCGCCGGCAGGCCGCCGAACAACGCCGAGCCGACGTTGGCCAGGCCCTGCGCGACCAGTTCACCGTTGGAGCGATGGCGGGCGCCGATCATGCCGTCGGCGACCACGGCCGACAGCAGCGACTCGACGCCGGCGAGGAAGGCGATCGTGAACGCGCTCGGGAGCAGCTCGAACGTGCGCTCGAATGGGATCGTCGGGAAGTCGAAGATCGGCAGCGAGGAGGGCAGGCTGCCGAAGCTACTGCCGACGGTTTCGGCCGGCATCGCGAAGGCGAGGCAGAGGCCGGTGCAGGCCAGCAATGCGATCAGGAAACCGGGCCAGTTCGGTTTCCAGCGGCGTAGGCCGACGATGACCGCCAGACCGAGCAGCGCCAGTGCGATCGCCGCCGGTTGCGTGGTCGCGATGTGCCTCGCGTAGGCCGCCCAGCGCGCGAAGAATTCTGCCGGCACCGCACCCATCTGCAGTCCGAGCACGTCCTTGATCTGGCTCGAGAAGATACTGACCGCGATGCCGGCGGTGAAGCCCGTGATCAC
>JACMKK010000031.1 GCA_014380115.1 Luteimonas sp.
CTGCGCTTGCAAGCCGGCAGCAGCGCTGCCAGGGCCAGCAGCAGAACCACCATGCAACGGGCACGAATGCCGCCTGATCCTTGCGACCGCAGTGACTTGCGCATAGAGCCTCCCCGGGTTCGATTCGAGTATAGACGGCGTGCGGTGCAAACAGACGGGGGACGGCAAGGGGGACGCGGAGTCGACGGCAGCCGATCCGAATAGCCGGCACGGCGAACGTGCTCGACCGAATCGCCGAGAGCACTGTCACTGCATTTCCCAAAAAAAAACGCACTGCCCGCAAGCAGTGCGTCTCTCATACGCCGAAGCCAAACGGTCTCAGATCACATCGGCGACAGCGACTCGCCATCCTCCGCAGCCGACGCATCGACGACAGGCCCGACCACGACCTCGTCTTCCAGCAACGCATCCACGCGCTCGATCGCCTGCAAGGTCTCGTCGGCCGCCAGACGCATCAGTGTGACGCCCTGCGTGTTGCGGCTGACCTGCGAGATCTCCGCAGCGCGCGTGCGCACCAGGGTGCCGCCGTCGGAGATCAGCAGCACCTCGTGGTGGTCGCTGAGTTGGATCGCGCCGACCAGCCTGCCGTTGCGCTCGGAGGTCCGGATCGCGATGACGCCCTGGGTGCCGCGGCCCTTGCGCGGATACTCGGCGACCGGCGTGCGCTTGCCATAGCCGCGTTGGCTGGCGGTGAGGATGTCGCCGTCGCCCTCGATCACGATCAGGCTGCGGACTTCTTCGCCCTTGGCGAGGCGGATGCCGCGCACGCCAGTGGTGTTGCGTCCCATCGAACGCACTTCCTTCTCGGCGAAACGCACGCCCTTGCCGTTGCTGGCGAACAGCATCACGTCGCGGGTGCCGTCGGTCATCGCCACGCCGACCAGGGCGTCGCCCTCGTCGAGGTTGATCGCGATCTTGCCGCGCGCCAGCCGATAGGAGAATTCGGACAACGGCGTCTTCTTGACCGTGCCGTGACGGGTCGCGAACAGCACGTTGCGATCGTCGTACTCGCGCACCGGCAGCACCGCCTGCACCTGCTCGCCCGGTTCGAGCGGGATCCAGTTGACGATCGGCCGCCCGCGCGCATTGGAACCGGCATCGGGGAGCTGGTACACCGACAGCCAGAACACGCGGCCGGCGCTCGTGAACGTCAGCAAGGTGTCGTGCGTGTTGACCAGCCACAGCTGGTCGATGAAATCCTCTTCCTTGGTCGCCGCGGCACTGCGGCCGCGCCCGCCGCGACGCTGCGCGCGATAGGCACTGGCCGGCTGGCGCTTGGCGTAACCGGCATGCGACAGCGTCACCACCACGTCTTCCGGCGCGATCAGGTCGAGGATGTCGAGATCCTCCTCGCTGTGTCGGATCTCGCTGCGGCGCGCATCGCCGAATTCTTCCTTGACGTTGAGCAGCTCGGCGCGGATCACGTTCAGCAGCACGTCGGGATCCTCGAGGATCTCGATCAAGCCGCGGATCGTTTCCAGCAGCAGCTTGTACTCGTCGGTGAGCTTTTCCTGCTCCAGTCCGGTGAGGCGGTGCAGGCGCATCTCGAGGATCTGCGTCGCCTGGATATCCGTCAGCTGGTAACGATTGTCTTCAAGCAGGCCGACGCCCTTCGGCAGGTCTTCCGGTCGCGACGCCTCGCTGCCGGTGGCCGCGAGCAACGCACCGACCAGGCCAGGTTCCCAGGTCCGCGCCAGCATGCGGTCGCGTGCTTCCTGCGGGTTCGCCGAGGTCTTGATCAGCTCGATCATCTCGTCGATGTTGGCGAGCGCGACGGTCAGGCCTTCGAGGATGTGGGCGCGTGCGCGCGCCTTGCGCAAATCGAAGATGGTCCTGCGCGTGACCACTTCGCGGCGATGGCGGACGAAGGCCTCGAGGATCTGCTTGAGGTTCAGCAACTGCGGGCGGCCGTCGACCAGCGCCACCATGTTGATGCCGAACACCGACTCCATCTGCGTCTGCTGGTAGAGGTTGTTGAGCACGACGTCGGCCGAGTCGCCGCGCTTGATCTCGATGTAGATGCGCATGCCGTCCTTGTCGGACTCGTCGCGCAACTCGGTGATGCCTTCGAGCTTCTTCTCCTTGACCAGCTCGGCAATCTTCTCGATCAGCCGCGCCTTGTTGACCTGGTACGGGATCTCGGTGACGGCGATCGCCTCGCGGCCGGTGTCCTCGTTGACCTCGATCTCGGCGCGCGCACGCATGCGCACGCGGCCGCGGCCGGTGCGGTAGGCGGCATGGATGCCGGCGGTGCCGTTGATGATGCCCGCGGTGGGAAAGTCGGGGCCGGAGATGTGCTCCATCAGGCCTTCGACGCCGATCTGCGGATCGGCGATCAGCGCGATCAGCGCGTCGATCACTTCCGACAAGTTGTGCGGCGGGATGTTGGTCGCCATGCCCACGGCGATGCCGGCGGAGCCATTGACCAGCAGGTTCGGGAACCGGGTCGGCATGACCGTCGGTTCGTATTCCTTCTCGTCGTAGTTGAGCTGGAAGTTGACCGTTTCCTTGTCGATGTCCGCCATCAGCTCATGCGTGAGCCGCGACATGCGCGCCTCGGTGTAGCGCATGGCCGCCGCGTTGTCGCCGTCGATCGAGCCGAAGTTGCCCTGGCCGTCGACCAGCAGCGCGCGCAGGTTGAACGGCTGCGCCATGCGCACCAGCGTGTCGTAGATGGCCATGTCGCCGTGGGGATGGAAGTTGCCCATCACCTCGCCCACGATCTTGGCGCACTTGCGGTAGGGGCGGCCCGGCTGCAGGCCCATCGTCTGCATGCCGTAGAGCACCCGCCGGTTGGCCGGCTTCATCCCGTCGCGCACGTCGGGCA
>JACMKK010000297.1 GCA_014380115.1 Luteimonas sp.
CGGCCCGCCGCTCTTGATCTTCGGCGGCTTTCCGGACGAATCACGATGACGTCGTCGCGGGGCGGGGCCGGCGGGCCGGGGGCCGCCCTACACCTCGTAAGCCGGCTTCCAAGCTCGGCACGTCGGTTGCTGGGCCCGGCGAGCCGAGTTTGGAACTCGACGGGCCGCCTTCCAAGCTCGGCGCGCCGCTCTCCGAACTCGGTGGGCCGACCTCCGAACTCGGCAGACCGACTTCCGAACTCGGCATGTCGCCTTCCGAACTCGGCGCGCCGACTTCCGAGCTCGGCGTTCCGCCCTTTTTGCTCCGCATGCCGAGTTCCGAACCCGGCGCGCCGGGCTTTTTGCTCGACGCCCCGACTTCTGAACTCGGTTTGCGTCATCGAACCGTGTGTTGCGGGTCAACAAGGTTGCCGCTTCCCTGGGCCGTGCCGTCAGCTTCGCTGATGCCGCCCATGGAAATACACCTGCTCTGCCGCCCAGCGCAGCGGCGCGGAACGCAGCAGCAGGTCGAACGGCCAGTCCATCTGCAGGTGATCGTAGGCCCAGCGCAGGCCGCGCTTGATGCGGAATGAAGGCGCGGCATCGATGGCGATCTGTTCCGCCGGCGGCCCGTGACCCGACAGGTGCGCCGCGATCGCGTGGCCGACGGTCCAGCCGTGGTTCCATGCCGAATGGATGCCGCCGGCCGTGACCGGCGAGACGATGCCTGCCGCGTCGCCGGTCAGCACGATGCCCGGCGCCGCCAGCGGCGAGACCGGTCCGCCACAAGGCACCAGGCCGGCGCGGGTTGCCGTCGGCTTGATGTCGTCCGGCAGTCCGAGCAGGCCATGCACTTCACGCAGGAAGCCGTCGATGTCCGGCACGCCGGTACGCGTCGGCCGATGGCGAAAGGCGAGTCCCACCTGCACGCCGGTCGGATTCTGCGCGGCCCAGCCGATGTAGCCCGGTGCGTAACGCTTGCTGATGAAGCAGTGCAGGGCATCGCCATCGCGCAGCGTCGCACCGTCGAATTCGTGTTCGACGCCGTAGAGGAATCCAGACACCGTGCCGAGGCCTGCGCGTTGCGCAACGCGCGACTTCGCGCCGTCGGCGCCGACCAGGTAGCGCGTGCGCCCAAGCCCCTCTACCAGCCAGCCCTGCTGCCGACGGTCATGTTGCCGACCGTTATCTCCGGGCCGCGGCGAGCCGTGAACCCGCTGCGGAACGCGCCGGGCATCCGTGAACGATTGCATCAGCCGCAGCTCGACACCGTTCGCTTCCAGTTCCGCTGCCAGCCAACGCATGACGTTGGCCGTGTCGGTGGTCAGGAAGTAATAGCCCGGCGATCGCAGCTCGACGCTGCGCAGGTTCGGCGCATACAGACGCACGCGCTCGACGCGATGCACGAGGGACGCGGGGATGCGGCCGAGCCAGGTCTGCTCGGCGGCTTCCTTGACGATGATGCCGGTGGTGTGCAGCTTGATGCCCGGATCGCGCTTGCGTTCGAGCACGCACACGCGCAGCCCGGCCTGTCGCGCAGCCAGCGCGCACGCCGCGCCGGCGAAACTTGCGCCGACCACCACCACGTCCCACTGGAATCCGTCCGTCGACACCATCGACACCGCTCCCTCCACGATGGCGGCAGTCTGCCGTCGCCTTGCGTGGCGCACGTGCGGCGAATGTGAAGCGCGCGCGAAGCGCGTGACTTCATTGGACGTCGCGGGGTGAAGCATCGGCATCCGCGGATCGATCCGAAAATCACTCCGGCTTACGTCCGTGGCGCGGACGATCACAGCCGTCCGCAGCGAGGCAACGCCATGGGCCGCAGCGCCAGCAACGTGTACACCGACCAGCACGACATCGCGGTCCTGGAAGCGCGCGCCGCACGCCTGCCGGACGAGGCGAGGGTCAAGGTCGTGCTCGTCGACGGCGGCCGCATCACAGGTGTGGTGGCGGCTCGTCCCACGATCCAGACGTTCCTCGACGAGGATGGCCGCGAAGGGCTCAACGGCATCGTGCGCATCGACGATGCCCACGATCCGGGACGCGCGCATTTGCTCTGGCTCGACCAGATCCTCGAAATCGAGGCAGGCTGAGGCGCGAAACCTTTTCATGAACGCGGATCACCGGCGCCTAACCCGCCAATCGCGACAATCGACTCGTGTTCAGCAGCAGGAGAACACCTCATGAGGGCTCACGCAAAACACCATCTGATGATTCCGGCGCTGGTCGTGCTGGCTTTCGTCATCGGCATGTCGTGCTCGCCGCGTGCGATCGCGGTGATCGACAACGATGGCGGCGCTGCCACGGCTTTGCTGGTCTAGCCGCAGCGAGGGATCAGCCCGGTTGCGTCAGGATCTGGCACACCGACTGGCATAACGCCACGACCTTGCCATCGCTCCCGCGCGCCTCGCCAGCAAGGTGCAAAGTGTTGCGCGTGCGCTCGACCACGCGCGCGCGGCAGGTGATGAAGGTTTCCCTGGCGCTGACCGGGCGCAGGTATTGC
>JACMKK010000298.1 GCA_014380115.1 Luteimonas sp.
GCTGGCGACGCGCCTGTTGCGCGAGAACGCGACGCGCGGCGCCGCCGGCCTGCCGGTCCGCACGGTGCAGATCCTCGATCCACGCATCGATCCTGCGCATTGGGACCTCGTCGTCGCACCCGAACACGACGGCCTGCACGGTGGCAACGTCATCACCACGCTCGGCAGCCTGCATGCGGTCGACGACGCCTGGCTGGCGCGGGCGCGCGAACGGTTCGCGGCCTTCGCGGAGTTGCCGCGGCCGCGCACGGCCTTGTTGCTGGGTGGCCCGAGCGCGCATGTGCGCTTCGACCGCATGGCCTTCGAAGTGCTCGCCGCGAAGCTCGAGGCCGTGCTCGCGCGCGAGGGCGGCAGCGTGCTGGTGACGGCTTCGCGACGCACGCCGCGCGAACTGCGCGACGCGTTGCGCCATCGCTACGGCGAGACGCCTAGCATCGTATGGCGCGGCGAGGAAGACGGTGCGAATCCTTATCCCGGCGTGCTGGCGTGGGCCGATCGCATCGTCTGCTCGCCGGATTCGGTCAACATGATCTCGGAAGCCTGCGCCACGCGCGTGCCCGTGTTCGTGTTCGACCCGGCGCGTGTGCGCGGTCGGCCGCGGCGCTTCCTGGATGCTCTGCTCGCAAGTGGCCGCATCCGCGCGATGGATGCAGTGTTGGCGCCGTTCGATGCCGAACCACTGCGCGAGACTGCGCGCGTCGCCGAGGCGGTGCGCGAGCGATTGGGCCTGTAAGCGCTGAAATCGCACCGCTTCGCTTCTTCCCCCGCGCAGCGGGGGAAGGTTGGGATGGGGGGTGCGTGGATCCGCGATCGGTGCTGCATACCGATGCATCGAACGCAACAGCATCGCAGCGCCGCACTCGCTGCTTCCCATTGACTCGATGCGCACGGCTCCGGTGGCCCCACCCTGCCCTTCCCCCGCAAGCGGGGGAGGAAAAGTTTGCAGGGCACACGGCCGTCAATGGATGCATACAGGTCGCCGCGCGAGTTCGGACAACACCCCGACTCAGAAAACCAGACCAACCTCCTGCGCCGCGCGCCGAATCGCCGCACGCGCGCCCGAAACTGCGTCGGTTTCGATGACCAGCCGTTGGCGCCTGTCGAGCGTGCAATCCAGTCCCGCCGAGAGCAGCGTGGCATGTGCCTCCAGCAACACCTGCGACGCATCCGGCGCGAGCGCTCCTGCGTCGCCCGCGGCTGCGATCAGGGCCGGCGTATCGCGCGACACCAGCAAGCCGGGGCCATGGGCGGCATCGCGCAACACCAGGTACTGCAGCAGGAACTCCAGGTCGACCAGCCCGCCCTCGCCCTGCTTCAGGTCGAAGCGCGCAATATCGGAGCGATCGAGTTCGGCGCGCATCTTCGCGCGCATGGCGACGATGTCGTCGCGCAACTTGCCGGCATCGCGATCGCGCGCGAAGGTGTCGGTGCGTACGCGCTCGAACGCTTCGCACAAGCCGGCATCACCAGCGACGCAGCGCGCGCGCACCAGCGCCTGGTGTTCCCAGGTCCAGGCGCGTTCGCGCTGGTAGTCGGCGAAACTCGCCAGCGTCGAGACCAGCAGGCCCTTGGCACCGTCCGGGCGTAGCCGCACGTCGGCTTCGTACAGGCGCCCGCCTGCGCTGGGCGTGGCCAGCAGCGAGACGATCTTCTGCGCCAGGCGCGCGAACCAGCGCGGCGCGTCGAGTGCGCGCGCGCCGTCTGAGGTGGCACCGGCTGGGGCGTCGTACAGGAACACCAGGTCGAGGTCGGAACCGAAGCCCAGTTCCTCGCCGCCGAGACTGCCATATCCGATCACCGCGAACCGCGATGCGGCGATGCCGCCGTGCGCGGCCTGCATTTCGCGCAGCGCCAACGCTACGACGACCTCGATGACCGCGTCTGCCAGCCACGCGAGCTGGCGCGCGCTATCGCGCGCCGGCTGGCGTCCGTCGAGCGTGGCCAGCGCGATGCGGAAGCTCAGCGACTGGCGTGTCTCGTTGAGCGCGAGCAAGGCGGTTTCGATGTCGTCGTGGACGAGCGCGCCGGCGCAAGCCGCCTTCAACTCGTCGCGCCGCGGCAGCGTACCGGCGACACGCGCGTCGAGCAGTTCGTCGAGCAGCAGCGGATGCGCGGCGAGGCGCTCGGCCAGCAGCGCGCTGCGCGTGACCACGTCGACCAGCCGAGTCAGGGCCGCGGGTTGTTCGTCGAGCAGCGCCAGATAGCTGGCACGCCGCAGGATGTTCTGCAGCAGCGCCAGCAGCCTCCGCAGCGCCAGCAGCTGCTGCACCGACGCCACCGTCGCGTCGAGCAGCACCGGCATGACGCGGTCGAGCCGCGCGCGTGCGGCATCGGACAGGTCGCGCACGCCGGGCGAACGCACGAAATCGCGCAGGGTGCCGTCGGCCTCATTGGGTTGCGCGAAGCCCGCTTGCGCCAGGGCGCTGGCGTCGCCGGCTTCCGGCAATGCGCGCCAGTACGCCGACAGGTCGCTCGTCGTGGCGCCGGCACTACGCGGCGCGAGCAGGGCGGCGAATTCGTCGGTGACACGGCGGCGGTGCCCATCGAGCTCGGTTTGCAGCGCCTCCCAATCGCGGTACTCCAGCGCCACGGCGATACGCATGCGCTCGTGGGCATCCTGCGGCAGCGCGTGCGTCTGCGCGTCGCGCCGCATCTGCAACCGGTTCTCGAGGCGGCGCAGGAAGCGGTAAGCGTCGATCAGCGCGGCGACATCCGGCGCCGACAGATGTCCGGCATCGCGCAACGCATGCAGCGCGGGCACCAGGCGGCGCTCGCGCAAGGCCGGCTCGCGCCCGCCGCGGATCAGCTGCAGCGCCTGCGCCAGGAATTCGATCTCGCGGATGCCGCCGGGGCCGCGCTTGATGTCCTCGGCCAGTTCCTTGCGCGCGACTTCGGCGGCGATCGCCGCTTTCATCTCGCGTAATCCGTCGAGCGCGCCGTAGTCGAGATAGCGTCGATATACGAACGGCCGCAGGGTCTGCAGGAAGTCCTCGCCGGCCTGCAGGTCGCCCGCCACCGGCCGCGCCTTCTGCCAGGCATAGCGTTCCCAGTCGCGGCCTTCGCGCTGGAAGTACTGCTCCATGCCGGCGAACGACAGCGCCACGCGGCCGGCATTGCCGAACGGGCGCAGGCGCAGGTCGACGCGATGGCAGAAGCCGTCGGCGGTGGTCTCGTCGAGCAGGCGCGCCAGCTGTTGCCCGAGCCGCGCGAAGTAGTCCTCGGCGGCGAGCCCGCGCGGGCCATCGCTCTGGCCGTCCTGCGCGTAGCCATAGACGAGGTCGATGTCGGAACTGAAATTGAGCTCGCCGCAACCGAGCTTGCCCAACGCGAACACCACCAAGCGCTGCACGCTGCCGTCTGCGGCGCGGACGATGCCGTAGCGCTGGCCGAATTCCGCCTCCAGCGCCGACAACCCGACCTGCAGGCAGGCCTCCGCCAGCCGCGTGCTGCCGGCGAGCGTGGCATCGACGTCGTCGACCCCGGCGACATCGCGCCAGACCAGCCGCGTCGATTCGGCTGTGCGATAGCGGCGCAGCAGCATGGGCCAGTCATGGCGGTTGTCGGCGGTCAGGTGCGGCACCAGCAAGCCGTCGGCAGCGTCGTCGGCGAGCAGTGCGGCGAGCAGCCCCGGCTGCTGCACCAGCACCCCGGTCGCGAAATCGCTGGCGATCGCGACGCCGCGGCAACGCGCGATGGCGGTGTCCGTCCAGTCGAGGTCGGGTGCGGCGCTGCGCAGTTGTGCGATCGCGCGGCCGGCGATCGTGTCGAGGTCAGGGTGGGTCACGACGGGATTGTGTCATCGCGGCGGAGCGGCGATGGCGGCGCGATGGCGGCGCCGAAGCGACCGCCGGGCATAAAAAAGCCCGAAGCGGCGAACCGCTTCGGGCTTTTGCTCCCTCCCCCACGTCGGGATGCGCGGCGATCGTGAAGGAATCGTTATTAGCTTGCACGCTGCACTGCAAAAAGAGACTGACGAGTACAAGAACCCCGTTCAGGCTGCTCGGCGCTGTCGCGTGACAGGCGCCAAGGCGAGGCCCAGCGCGCCCAGCACCGCCTGTGCCGCGGTCTCGCCGGATTCGCAGCCACCTTCCATGAAGCCCTGTGTCTCCGGCGCACAGTGCTCGCCGGCAAAATGAAGGCCGCCGACCGACTCCCCCATCGCGCCGCGGAAGCCGGTCCAGTCACCCGGACGGAAGCAGGCATAGCTGCCCAGCGACCACGGATGCGACGGCCAGTGGAAGCGCGCCTCGCGCATGCCGGTGCGCGCGGCGGCCAGTCCGGGGAAGACGCGATCGAGCGAAGCCGTGGCCGCATCGGCCTGTGCCTTCGGCGTGCCCGTGCCGAGGTCCACGCCATGACGTCCGCCGGTGAAGTTGGTGAGCACGCCGCCGGTGCCGGGCTGCTTGCGGGTGGTGTCCCAGGTGGTCTGGTGAGGCAGGTCGCTCATCGACGCACCATTGGCCTGCTGCTCGCGCCAGATGCGGCGGTCGTAGCCGATCATCAGCTTGGCGTTCGTGCCATAGGCGAGCTGTTCGATCGAGCGGCGCTTGGCGGCGGGCAACTCGAGATCGATGCGCACCTTGCGCAACAGCGTGAACGGCAGCGCCAGGATCACCTGCCGCGCGCGCACTTCGCGAACCGTTCCGTCGCGCTGGAAACTGAGCGTATAGCCGGCCGCATCGCCGCGAATCGCCTCGAATACGCTGCCGGTCTCGATGGCATCGCCGAGCTTGCCGCCGAGGCCCTGCACGATCAGGTCGTTGCCGCCGCGCACGTGGAAGCGCTCGTCGCTCTCGCCGAACACCTTGAACGCGTCCGCATCCTCGGTCCCGATGAAGGTGAGCAGATTGAGCGCGGACTGCTGGTCGATCTCGAGTCCCATCTCGGTGGTATAGGCCACGTCGATCAGCTTGCGCAGCCAGCCCGAGACACCGTTGCGGTCGAGCCATTGCGCGATCGACAGCGCATCGATCGCCTGCGCGTGGCGATGGGTGTCCGGCGAGGTCGCGTGATAAGTGAGCTCGTCATCGCCGAGCAAGGCAAGATCACGCTCGATAGCAGTAGCGACGGGGACGAACGCGGCGACGATCTCGCGTTCGCCGATGTTGCGGCCGTCGAAATACCAGGTGTCGTGTGCGCTGTCGCCCTCGAGCAGGTCGTCGAGCTGCAGGCCGAGTTCGGTGGCCAGTGCGCGGATGCGGACGTGACCGGTGTCGATCAACTCGCCACCGAGCTCGATCACCTGTCCGTCCGGGAAATGATGGCGCAGGCTCAACATGCGCCCACCGACGCGGTTCTGCGCTTCGAACAGCCGTACGCGTACGCCCGCCTGGCGCAGGCGCCAGGCTGCGGTCAGCCCGGCAATGCCGGCGCCGACGATGACGACTTCATCGCCGGCAAGCCCTGTCGCCGGTTTCGGCAGCGACCCGCATCCCGCCAGCACGAGACCGGCGCCCGCAGCTTGCAGGAAGCGCCGGCGCGACAGCCCGGCGCGCGTTGCCTGACCTTGCTCGTAGAACTCATCGAGCGGTGCGCGTGCGTGCAACGACGCCCGCGCGATGCGCGCGCTGCGCTGGAGGAGATCGAACAGCGGCGTGCGGCCCATGGTGTCTGTCCCGGTGGTCGGCAATGTCTGATCAGGCAACGCGTTTTGGAGCGGGCAAAGGCCAGACGTAGCGTGCGGACGTTTCTCAGCTCTTTTGCGCAGCGCGCTATGTCGCCAGCATGCGTTCGACCGCGTCGGCCAGGCGCGTCGCCGCATCCGGCCGCGCCAGCGTGCGGGCCATCGCGGCCGCGTCGATCAAACGTGCAGGCGTGGCGAACAGATCGACCAGCCGTGCC
>JACMKK010000299.1 GCA_014380115.1 Luteimonas sp.
CGCCGGACAGGCTGCCGGCCTTGCGCTCGAGCGTGAGGTAGTCGAGGCCGACGTCGACCAGGAACTTCAGGCGGTCGCGGATTTCCTTGACGATCTTGATCGCGATCTCGCCGCGCCAGCCGGGTAGCGTCAACGTGTCGAAGAACGCCAGCGTCTCGTCGATCGGCAGCACCACGATCGACGGCAAGGCGCGATCGGCGACGAACACGTTGCGTGCAGAACGGTTGAGGCGCGCGCCCTCGCAGTCGGGGCAGGGACGCTCGCTGATGTATTTGGCGAGTTCCTCGCGCACGGCGGCCGATTCGGTTTCGCGGTAGCGACGGTCGAGATTCGGCACGATGCCCTCGAACTTGTGCTTGCGCTGCGTACGCCCGCCCGCCTCGGTGAGGTAGTTGAACGCGATCACGTCCTTGCCGCTGCCGAACAGCACGGCCTGTCGCGCCTCCTCGGTCAGCTCGTTCCATGGCATGTCGACGCGGAAGCCATAATGTTTCGCCAGCGATGCGATCAGCTGGAAGTAGTACGCGTTGCGTTTGTCCCAACCGCGCACGGCACCGGCCGACAGCGACAGCTCCGGATGCACGACGATGCGCGCCGGATCGAAGAACTCGCTGACGCCGAGACCGTCGCAGCCCGGGCAGGCGCCAACCGGCGAGTTGAACGAGAACAGGCGCGGTTCGAGCTCCGGCAGCGAATAGTCGCAGACCGGGCAGCTGTACTTCGACGAGAACAGCAGCGGCGCTGCGTCGGCGTCATCGAGCGACTGCACGATCGCCATGCCGTCGCCGAGCTTGAGAGCGGTCTCGAACGATTCCGCCAGGCGCTGCTTCATGTCCTCGCGCACCTTGAAGCGGTCGATCACCGCTTCGATGGTGTGCTTGACGCGCAGCGCCAACGGCGGCACTTCGTCGATCTCGTACAGCACGCCGTCCACGCGCACGCGCACGTAACCTTGCGCACGCAGCTGGTCGAACACCTGCGCATGCTCGCCCTTGCGCTCGCGGATGACCGGCGCGATCAGCATGTAGCGCTGTTCGCTGGTCCTGGGATCGTTGGCCAGCGCCAGCACCTGGTCGACCATCTGGCTGACGGTCTGCGCTTCCAACGGGAAGCCGTGGTCGGGGCAGCGCGGCACGCCGACGCGCGCGAACAGCAGGCGCAAATAGTCGTAGATCTCGGTGATGGTGCCGACGGTCGAGCGCGGGTTGTGCGAGGTCGACTTCTGTTCGATCGAGATTGCCGGCGACAGGCCCTCGATGTGGTCGACATCGGGCTTCTCCATGATCGAGAGAAACTGGCGCGCGTAGGCCGACAGCGACTCGACATAGCGGCGCTGACCCTCGGCATAAATCGTGTCGAAGGCGAGCGAGGACTTGCCCGAGCCCGACAGCCCCGTGATCACGATCAATTTCTCGCGCGGCAGGTCGAGATCGATGTTCTTGAGGTTATGCGTCCGCGCGCCGCGGATGCGAATGGTGTCGATCGCCATCGAAGGGGAGGGTCCGATTGGGGGAGAGTCCGGACGCGAGCCCGGGCTTGCGCCTGCGAACAGGCCAACAGCGGAGCGTACCGAGCCGCTGATTTGGGGGCAAATCGGCAGATTGCCAGTCTGGCCGGCCAGGGTCTCAGGCCCTGCGACCGCGCTGGGACGTAGGAATTCGCGCCGGACGAGCTCCTGACCGGCGGCACGGGGCCGGGTTGACCCTAACTTACTGAATCCTCTACAATTCCGCTTCTGTCCGCCCTCGATGGCGCGCAGGCGACCAAAAATAACTACAGAGGAATCCTGGTCATGTATGCAGTGTTAGTCACCGGCGGTAAGCAATACCGCGTGATGCAAGGCGAGACGATTCGCGTCGAGAAGCTCGAGACCGAAGCCGGCAACGAGATCAAGTTCGATCAGATCCTGATGCTCGGCGATGGCGAAGGCGTGACGCTCGGCGATGCGCTCAAGGGCGCGACCGTCACCGCCACCGTCAAGTCCCACGGCCGCGCCGACAAGGTGCGCATCGTGAAGTTCCGCCGCCGCAAGCACCATCGCAAGCAGATGGGCCACCGGCAGCATTACACCGAAATCGAAATCACCGGCATTGCCGGTGGCGACAAGAAATAAGGAGACGCAGCCATGGCACATAAAAAGGGCGTAGGTTCCAGCCGCAACGGTCGCGACTCCAACCCGAAGTATCTGGGTGTGAAGATGTTCGGCGGCCAGGCCATCGAAGCCGGCAACATCATCGTGCGCCAGCGTGGCACACAGTTCCATCCGGGCATGGGCGTCGGCCTCGGCCGCGACCACACGCTGTTCGCGCTGGTGGATGGCAAGGTCGAGTTCTCGACCAAGGGCCTCAAGAAGCGCCGCACGGTCAGCGTCGTCGCCTGACGCGGACTGCGGTAACGCGAACGGCCCCGCTTTGGCGGGGCTTTTCGTTTTAGGGGCGGTCGCCCGGCAACATCTACGTTCGTCGGAATGACGAGCAAGAAAAGCGTTAGCCTTTCCCCGTTCCGCTACTGATCCCCAAATGAAACTCGTCGACGAAGCAGAAATCCAGGTCATTGCCGGCAACGGCGGCAACGGCTGCGTGGGCTTCCGTCGCGAGAAGTTCATCCCACTGGGCGGTCCGGACGGCGGTGACGGCGGCGATGGCGGCGACGTCTGGCTGCAGGCCGACGAGAACCTCAACACGCTGGTCGATTTCCGCCACCAGAAGCAGTTCCGAGCCCAGCGCGGCGAGAACGGCATGGGCCAGCAGCGCTATGGCAAGGGTGGTGACGACCACACCATCGTCGTGCCGATCGGAACCGTGGTCACCAATGTCGACACCGACGAGGTCATCGGCGACCTGACCCGGCACGGCGATCGCCTGTTGGTCGCCAAGGGCGGCAAGGGCGGCCTCGGCAATATGCATTTCAAGAGTTCAACCAATCGCAC
Source organism: Luteimonas sp. (assembly GCA_014380115.1). Taxonomy (GTDB): domain Bacteria; phylum Pseudomonadota; class Gammaproteobacteria; order Xanthomonadales; family Xanthomonadaceae; genus Luteimonas. The sequence continues at coordinate 2,930 of JACMKK010000299.1, forward strand.
GCCGCGCCGGGCGCTGCCGGGGCTCGAAGGCGAGCAGCGCACGTTGCGGATGGAACTGAAGCTGCTGGCCGATGTCGGCCTGCTCGGCTTCCCGAACGCCGGCAAGAGCACCTTCGTCCGTGCCGTTTCGGCCGCGACGCCGAAGGTAGCCGACTACCCATTCACCACGCTATATCCAAACCTCGGCGTCGTCAGCGTCGAACCCGGCCGCAGCTTCGTGATCGCCGATATCCCGGGCCTGATCGAAGGCGCAGCCGACGGTGCCGGGCTTGGAAGCCTATTCCTGCGCCACGTGCAACGCACGCGCCTGCTGCTGCACCTGGTAGATCTCGCGCCTATGGAGGGCGGAGTGGAAGTGCCGCCAGCCGAACAGGTTCGCGCGATCGAGAACGAGTTGCGCAAGTACGATCCGGCGATGCTGGAGAAGCCGCGCTGGCTGGTGTTGAACAAGGCCGACCTGCTGTTCGAGGACGAGGCGCGAGAACGTGCCGCCGAAGTCGTGGCCGCGCTCGGGTGGACGCAGCCTTGGTTCCTGGTTTCGGCGATCGGACGCGACCGCACCTGGCCGATCATGCTCGAGGTGCAGTCGTTCTTCGATCGGCAGAAGGAAGAGGCGCTGGAAGCGGCCAGCGAGCAGGCGCATCTAGAGCGCGACCGCGCTGACGCCAGCATGGGCACGGCCGACGATGTCGGCTGAGGCTGCGCGCTTCAGCTCCGTCCCCCGCAAAGCGGGGGAAGGTTGGGATGGGGGTACGACGGCGTCGGTTCGCGGCGTATTCGCGACGAAGGGTCGAGTGACGAATCCGGTTTCCCTCGATACGCGGTCGGAACGGAAGCATCTTCGGCTCCGGCCGGTCCCCACCCCGGCCCTCCCCCGCGAAGCGGGGGAGGGGGTCAACATCAAGGCAACAAAAAACCCGGCCGGAGCCGGGTTTTTCGGTATCGCGAAGGATTGCCGCTCGGGCAACCGTGCCTCAGGCAGCCTTGAGCGCCTTGATACGGGCGGTCAGGCGGCTCTTGTGGCGGGCGGCCTTGTTCTTGTGGATCAGGCCACGCGCGCTGAAACGGTCGAGGATCGGCTGGGCGACGTTGAAGGCTTCCTGGGCGCCGGTGGCGTCGTTGGCTTCGAGGGCCTTCAGGACCTTCTTGACGGCGGTGCGCAGCATCGAACGCTGGCTGTTGTTGCGCAGGTTGCGCACGACAGCCTGCTTGGCGCGCTTCTTGGCGGACTTGATGTTGGCCACGGTGGATTCCTGAAAAAGGCCCAGAAAAATCTGGCTTTGGACGATAGACGGATAAACGAGCCGGAAATTATGGGCGATTCAGTGACTTGGGTCAACCAGGACGAGGCGCGGGTGTGAGCGTGCCCCCGTCAACGGCGACCCCGCCGCCCTCTGGCCAGACCCGCGGCGGCGGGCTGCTGCGCTCAACGGCCGTATTCAGCGCCATGACCCTGCTTTCGCGGATCGCCGGCTTTGCCCGCGATGCCTTGCAGGCGACGTTATTCGGCACCGGCGGCGCGATGAGCGCGTTCATCGTCGCCTACCGAATCCCGAATTTCCTGCGCCGGGTGTTCGCTGAAGGCTCGATGTCGATGGCCTTCGTGCCGGTACTCAACGAGATCCGCGAGCGTGGCGACAAGGCCGCGCTGAAGGACTTCATCGACCATATGGCCGGCGCCCTGTGCGCGGTGGTGCTCGTGGTCTGCGCGGCCGGCGTACTGCTGGCGCCGGCGATCACCACGGTGTTCACCCCGGGTGCTTGGGACGAGCCGACCAAGTTCGCGCTCACCACGCAGATGCTGCGCATCACGTTCCCGTACCTGTTGTTCATCTCGATGATGTCGCTGGCGGCGTCGGTGTTGAACAGCTTCGGCCGTTTTGCGCTTCCCGCGTTCACGCCGGTCCTGCACAACCTGACGCTGATCGCTGCGATGTTCTGGCTGGCGCCCAGGTTCGACGTGCGCCCGGTCGGCCTGGCCTGGGGCGTGCTGATCGCCGGCGCCCTGCAGCTGGTGCTGCTGTGGCCCGCATTGGGGCGCATGGGCCTGCGGCCGCGGCTGCGCTGGGGGTTCCGTCATCCCGATGTGCGCCGCGTCGGCAAGCTGATGTTGCCGACGTTGTTCTCCTCTTCCGTCGCCCAGGTCAACCTGCTGGTCGGCACAGCCTTCGCCTCGCTGCTGGTCGATGGCAGCCAGGACTGGCTGTATTACTCGGACCGGTTGATCGAGTTTCCCCTGGGTCTGTTCGGCGTTGCGCTCGGTACCGTAATCCTGCCGCATCTCTCGCGCCGGCACGCGGCCGAAGACGCTGCCGGCTACAGCCTGTCGCTGGACTGGGGCCTGCGTATGGCGTTGCTGGCCGGCGTGCCGGCGGGACTCGGATTGCTGCTGTTGGCCGAGCCGATCACGGCGACGGTCTACAACTACGGCAAGTTCACCGCTGTGGATACCCGGATGGCGGCGATCAGCCTGACGGCGATGAGCATCGGTATTCCCGCCTTCATGCTGAGCAAGGTGCTGGCGCCGGCGTTCTATGCGCGCCAGGACACGAAGACGCCGATGCGCGCGGCGATCCTGACCGTGATCGCCAACGTGGTGCTGACCATCGCCTTCACCACGCCGCTATGGCTGTATCGCATCCACGGCGCGCATGGCGGGATCGCGCTCGCGACGGCGCTGGCCGGCATCGTCAACGCCTGGTTGCTGTGGCGCTACCTGCACCGCGCCGGCCTGTTCCAGCCGCAACCGGGATGGGGCGGGTTCTCATCCCGTCTTGCGCTGGCCTGCACGGCAATGACGCTCACGGTGCTGGCACTGCGCTGGTGGATCGGTGATTGGACCGCGATCAACGGCTTGTGGCTTCGCGTCGGCTGCCTGTTGCTGGCGATCGTCGCAGGGGCGGCGGCCTACGGCGCCACGTTGCTCGCCTCCGGCCTGCGTCCGCGCGACCTGCGCCATTGATGCGGAGCTTGGCTTTGTTGCACCGCCGCTATACTTCAAGGCAATGAACAAGCTGTTTCGCGACGTCGATAGCGGGCCTGTGTGCCCCGGCGGCAGTGTGGTCTGCATCGGTGCGTTCGACGGCCTGCACCTGGGCCATCGGGCGCTGGTGCGCCACGCGGTCGAGCGTGCTCGTGCGCTCGACGTGCCGGCGATCGCGCTCAGCTTCGAGCCGTTGCCGCGCGAATTCTTCGGCAGGCAGGCGCCGCCGCCGCGGCTCAGCCTGCCGCGCGCGAAATTCGAGGGCTTGTGCGCGCTCGCTGCCGATGCCGTCGGCCTGTTGCGTTTCGATGCGCGCCTGGCGGCGATGCTGCCGCAGGCCTTCATCGACACGGTGCTGCGCGATCGGCTGTCGGCGCGCGAGGTCTGGGTCGGGCCCGGATTCCGCTTCGGCCATGCCCGTGCCGGCGACCTCGCCACGCTGCAGGTGGCCGGCGAACTCGCGGGGTTCAGCGCGGGTGACATCGAGCCGGTGCACGTCGATGGCGAACGCGTCTCCAGCACGCGTATCCGCGACTCGTTGCAGAGCGGCGATTTCGAGAATGCCGCGCGCCTCCTCGGCCGTCCCTATGCGATCGAAGGCCGCGTCGTCTACGGCAAGCAACTCGGCCGCACGCTCGGCTATCCAACGGCCAACCTGCGCTTCGGCGGTAAGGTGCCAGCCCTGTCCGGCATCTACGCCACGCGCGTGCATGGCATCAGCGCGCAGCCCTGGCCGTCGGTGTCGAGCTTCGGCACGCGGCCGACAGTCGGCGGTATCGAGCCGCTGCTCGAGGCGCACCTGTTCGACTTCGATGGCGATCTCTACGGCCGGCGCATCGCCGTCGAGTTCGTCGCCAAGCTGCGCGACGAGGAAAAATTCTCCGACCTGCCGGCACTGGTCGCCCAGATGGACCGCGATGCCGCAGATGCACGTGCCATCCTGAAAAAGCTGTCTTCGAGCGCCATTCCCCTGATGCAAGCACCCCGACGAGCGACCGCGTGACCGAGCCCTCCAACCGCAAGCCCGGCAACGATGCCGCCAACAACCGCTACAAGCCGACCCTGCATCTTCCGGCGACGGAGTTCCCGATGCGCGGCGACCTGCCCAAGCGCGAACCGGAGACGGTCAAGCGCTGGCTGGCGGAAGACCTGTACGCGCAAATCCGCGAGCAGGTCAAAGGCCGGCCGACGTTCGTCCTGCACGATGGACCACCGTACGCGAACGGCGCGATCCACATCGGCCATGCTGTCAACAAGATCCTGAAGGACGTCGTCGTCAAGTCGAAACTGCTCTCAGGTTTTGACGCGCCGTACGTGCCGGGCTGGGACTGCCATGGCCTGCCGATCGAACTCGTCGTCGAGAAGAAACACGGCAAGGTCGGCGACAAGCTCGATGCGACGGCATTTCGCGCGAAGTGCCGCGAGTACGCGGGCGAGCAGATCGATGGCCAGCGCCGCGACTTCCAGCGCCTCGGCGTGCTCGGAGAATGGGATCGTCCGTACAGGACGATGGATTTCCGCTACGAGGCGGACATGCTGCGGGCACTGGCGAAGATCATCGAGCGCGGCCACCTCGCACGCGGCGTGAAACCTGTGCACTGGTGTTTCGACTGCATGTCGGCGCTGGCCGAGGCGGAGATCGAGTACCAGGACAGGCGCTCGCCGGCGGTCGACATCGCTTACCTCGCGCGCCAGCCGCAAGCGATTGCCTCCGCATTCGGCGCTGCCGTCGACGACGGCACCGACGTGGCGGTCCCGATCTGGACCACCACGCCGTGGACACTCCCGGCGAGCCTTGCCGTCACGCTCGGCGCCGATCTCGACTACGTGCTGGTAGAAGGTCCGGCGCGCGACGGACGTCGCCTGTTGCTGGTCATCGCCGAGCCACTGGCCAGCCGCGCCTTGCAGCGCTACGGCATCGACGAGGCGATCGTGCACGGCCACGCCAAGGGCGCCGCGCTCGAAGGCCAGCGCCTGCGCCATCCGTTCTACGAAGAGCGCGATATCCCGATCCTGCTCGGTGAACATGTCTCCGCCGAGGACGGCACCGGTGCGGTCCATACCGCGCCAGGCCATGGCCAGGAAGACTTCGTCGTCGGCCAGCGCTACGGCTTGATCGACCAGTACACCGCCGCGCAGTTGAATCCGGTGGATGCGCGCGGCGTCTACTTGCCGTCGACGCCGCCGGCCGGGGACGTGATCCTCGCCGGGCAGCACATCTGGAAGGCGAACGAGATCCTCGTCGAAGTCCTGCGCCATAACGGCAGCCTGCTTGCCGCGACGGTGATCGAACACAGCTACCCGCACTGCTGGCGACACAAGACGCCGGTGGCGTTCCGCGCCACGCCGCAATGGTTCATCTCGATGGAGCAGGCCGACCTGCGCCGCGACGCGCTCGCTGCGATCAAGACGGTGTCCTGGTTCCCGGACTGGGGCGAGGCGCGCATCTCCGGCATGGTCGAAGGCCGGCCGGACTGGACGATCTCGCGTCAGCGCACCTGGGGTGTCCCGATCGCGCTGTTCGTCGACCGCGAAACCGGCGACCCGCATCCGGATTCGCCTGAGCTGATGCGCCAGATTGCGGATCTGGTCGAGCGCGACGGCGTCGATGTCTGGTACGCACTGCAGCCATCGGAACTGCTCGGCGCCGCAGGCACACGCTACGACAAGATCACCGACATCCTCGATGTCTGGTTCGATTCCGGCGTCAGCCACGAATGCGTGCTCGCGCAGCGACCTGAAGACGGTCTGCGCAAGCCTGCTGACCTGTACCTCGAAGGCTCCGACCAGCATCGCGGCTGGTTCCAGAGCTCGCTGCTGACCGGTGTCGCCATCGATGGCGTCGCGCCCTACAAGCAGGTCCTCACGCACGGCTTCACCGTCGATGCCAACGGCCGCAAGATGTCGAAGTCGCTCGGCAACGTGATCGCGCCGCAGCAGGTGATGGATGCGATGGGCGCCGACGTATTGCGTCTGTGGGTGGCATCGGCGGACTATCGCAACGAGATGTCGGTGTCCGACGAGATCCTCAAGCGTAGCGGCGATGCCTACCGGCGCATTCGCAACACC
>JACMKK010000300.1 GCA_014380115.1 Luteimonas sp.
CTGCCGCAAGCGCTCGCGCTGCGCTGCTCGGCCGCGATCCTGCGCGACCACGCGACCGGTGAATGCATGGCGCTGGCCGAAACCGGACACGAAGCGATGCTGGACAGCATCCTCTTCGATCTGTCGATGAGCGCCAACTGTGATCCGCTGCCTGCCTGGAGCGCGCCGTCCTCGATGCAGGAAGACGAACCCGCCGTCTTCGTCGCCGGCGTCGCGCGCATCCTCGAGTACCTCGCTGCCGGCGATGTCTTCCAGGTCAACCTGTCGCGCGGCTGGGAGGCGCGATTCGCATCCCGGCTCGATCCCGCCGCATTGCACGCGCGACTGCGCGAAGCCAATCCGGCGCCATTTTCCGGAATGCTCGCCGGGCTGGGCTGGGCCGTCGTCAGTTCCTCGCCGGAACGGCTGGTCTCGATTCGTGGCGATCTGGTCGAGACGCGCCCGATCGCCGGCACGCGGCCGCGTTTCAGCGGCGACGACGATGCCGCGCGCATCCGCGAACTGGTCGGGCATCCGAAGGAGCGCGCCGAGCACGTGATGCTGATCGACCTCGAGCGCAACGATCTCGGTCGCGTCTGCACACCGGGCAGCGTCGAGGTCGACGAACTGATGACCGTCGAAAGCTACGCCCACGTCCACCACATCGTCAGCAATGTGCGCGGCCGGCTGCGCGCCGACGCGACGCCCGGCGACGTGATCCGGGCCGTGTTTCCCGGTGGCACGATCACCGGCTGCCCGAAGGTGCGTTGCATGCAGATCATCGCCGAGCTGGAAGGCGCCGGTCGCGGTGCGTATACCGGCGCGATGGGCTGGCTCAACCGCGACGGCGACCTCGATCTCAACATCCTGATCCGCAGCGCCGAGGTGGAAGACAGCACGTCCGGTGGCAGCCGCGTGCGCTTCCGCACCGGCGCCGGCATCGTCGCCGACTCCGATCCGCAGCGTGAACTCGACGAAACCCGCGCCAAGGCGCGCGGCATGCTGAAGGCACTCGGGGCCGGCGCGTGACGTACCGCATCTTCCGCGGCGACGAGTCCATCGCGGCGATCCCGCCCGACAGTCGCGGCCTGGCCTATGGCGATGGCGTGTTCGAGACGATGCGCGCGCATCGTGGTGGCGTGCATTGGCGCGACGCGCACCGGGTGCGGCTCGAGGAGGGTGCGCGGCGCTTGCGACTGCGCTTGCCGGACATGGGAAAGCTCGACGCCGGGATCGACGCATTGGCAGGCGAACAACCCGATGGCGTGCTGAAGCTGCTCGTCACGCGCGGCGCGGCTGGTCGCGGTTATGCAGCGCCTGCGGATGCCGAGCCACTGTGGATGCTCTCCGCGCATGCCTTGCCGCCGCCGATGCGGCCAGGCGGCCTCGTGGTGCGCTGGTGCGACTTGCGCCTCGCGATCCAGCCCGCGCTCGCCGGCATCAAGCACTGCAACCGGCTCGAGCAGGTCCTGGCACGCGGCGAATGGCAGGCCGACGCTTTCGACGAAGGCCTGTTGCGGGATACCGAAGGCAACGCCGTGTGCGCCACCGCCGCCAACCTGTTCGTGCTGCTCGATGGTCGCTGGACGACGCCACCGGTCGATCGTTGCGGCGTCGCGGGCATCTGTCGTGCCTGGGCGATACATGCGCTCGATGCACTGGTCGAACCCTTGTCGATCGCACAAGTCGAATCGGCCGACGCGGTTTTCCTGTGCAATGCCGTGCGCGGTATCCTGCCCGTGGCCCGGCTGGGTGAGCGAAGCTGGACTCCGCATGCGAAGCTGGGCGATGCGATGCGCCTTCTGGCCGATGCACACCCCGCCTTTGCACACCTGGAGTATCCGTGAGCAAGACCCCGCGCAAGCGCCGCTTCGGAGCCTTCTTCGTGGTCTCGGCGTTGCTGTTCGGCGCATTCGTCTACTGGGGCTACCAGCGCTACGTTGGCTTCGCCGATGCGCCGCTGTCCGGCATCGAGTCCGGCGAAAGCCTGGTCGTCGAGCCGGGTGATTCCTTCGCGGTCGTGCTCGACAAGCTGCGCAAGGCCGGCATCAGCAGCGGCCACGAACTCGAATGGCAGGCGCTGGCGAAGCAACTCGGCGCCGCGGGCAGGATCCAGGTCGGCGAATACGCGCTCGAGCCCGGCGCCACGCCGCGCGACCTGCTGGTGCGCATGCGCGACGGCAAGGTCGTCAGCTATCGCTTCACGATCGTCGAAGGCTGGAATATCCGCGAACTGCGCGGCGCGCTCGCGCGCGCCACGCCGTTGAAGCAGGAGGGCGCGCAACTCGACGACGCCGCGCTGATGAAGGCGCTCGGCCATGACGGCCAGCATCCGGAAGGTCGCTTCCTGCCGGAAACCTACGCCTATACCAGCGTCGACAGCGATTTGTCGGTGCTCAAGCGGGCGCATGCGGCGATGGACAAGGCATTGCAGACGGCGTGGAACGAGCGTGATGCGGATATTCCGCTGAAGTCGAAGGAGGAAGCGTTGACGCTGGCCTCGATCGTCGAGAAGGAAACCGGCATCGCCAGCGAACGACCGCAGATCGCCGGCGTGTTCGCGCGGCGCCTGAAGCTGCGCATGCGCCTGCAGACCGATCCGACCGTGATCTATGGCATGGGCAGCAGTTATGCCGGCAACATCCGCCGCAACGACCTGCTGGCCGACACGCCTTACAACACCTACACACGCGACGGCCTGCCGCCGACGCCGATCGCGATGCCCGGTGTCGATGCCTTGCGGGCTACTACGCATCCCGCGCCAGGCGATGCGTTGTACTTCGTCGCAGTCGGCGACGGCAGCGGACGCCACGTGTTCACGCGTTCGCTCGCCGAACATCAGGCGGCGGTCAACGACTACCTCAAGCGCTACCGCGCGCAGCGCGCACCGCAATGAGCCCACGCATTCCGAGGCCGCAGCGCAGCGTGCCACTGCCGACGCACCCGCGCTTCATCACGCTGGAAGGCGGCGAGGGCGCGGGCAAGACGACTGTGCTCAACGCCTTGCGCGATGCGCTGCTGGCGGGCGACGAGGAAGTGGTCAGCACGCGCGAACCCGGCGGCACACCGCTCGCCGAGTTGATTCGCGGCCTCTTGCTCAACCCGCACGCGGATAGGGCCCGACACGAAGCGCCTTCCGCCGAAACCGAACTGCTGCTGATGTTCGCCGCGCGCGCGCAACACGTGCGCGAGACGATCCTGCCGGCACTCGAACGCGGTGCCTGGGTGTTGAGCGATCGTTTCACCGATTCCAGTTATGCCTACCAGGGTGGCGGGCGCGGGCTCGATGCAGGTTTCATCGCCGAACTCGAACGCCGCGTCGTCGGCTTGCAGCCCAGCCTGACCTTGTTGCTGGACGTCGGCGTGGCGCAGGGACGCGAGCGCACGCGCGGCCGCGACCTGTATCCCGACCGCATCGAAGCCGAGCGCGACGAGTTCTTCGAGCGCGTGCGCGCGGCCTACCTGTCGCGCGCAGACGCCGAGCCGCGTCGTTTCCGCGTGATCGATGCCACGCAAACGGTCGAGCGGGTTTCCGAAGAAGCCGTCCATCAACTGCGCGACTGGCAGGCCGGCGCATGACGCATCGCTTCGCTCCCTGGCAGCAGCGCGCCTACGATCATGCGACCGATGCGCTCGATGGCGGACGCATGGGCCATGCGCTGTTGCTGTGCGGACCGCCGCAATTGGGCAAGCGCGCGGTGGCCGAACGTCTCGCGCAACGGCTGTTGTGCACCGGACGTGGCGACGGTCGCGATCCCTGCGGCGCCTGCCGCAGTTGCCAGTTGTTCGCGGCCGGTTCGCATCCGGATTTCAACCTCGTCAGCTTCGTGCCCAACAAGGAAGGCACGCGGCTGCGCACCGAGATCGTGATCGAGCAGATCCGACAGCTCTCCGAGAAGCTCACGCTGACGCCGCAGTACGGCGGCGCGCAGGTGTCGATCATCGAACCGGCCGACGCGATCAACCACGCGGCCTGCAATGCGCTGCTGAAGACGCTCGAGGAACCGCATCCCGCCCGCTACCTGTGGCTGGTCAGCGCCAACCCCGCGCGCCTGCCCGCGACTATCCGCAGCCGCTGCCAGCGCCTGGAATTTCGTCTGCCGCAACGCGCGGAAGCGCTGGCGTGGCTGCGCGAGCAGGGGCATGCCGAGGCCGCTGTAACCGAAGCGCTCGACGCCGCGCGCGGACATCCGGGGCTGGCCGATGCCTGGTTGCGCGACGGCGGCCTGGCACTGCGCCGCGAGGTTGCGGCCGACTTGGGCAAGCTCGCGCGCGGAGACCTCTCGGTGGTCGAAACGGCGCAACGTTGGACGGGTGACGACAGCGCGACGCTGCGCCTACGACATGCCGCAGACCTGGCTGTCGCCGAGGCGGCCGGCTTGACCGACCCGGTGCGAACGCGCACGCTCGCGGCGTGGTTCGACGCGGCCAACCGCACCCGTGACTTGTTGCGGACGACGATCCGTGCGGACTTGGCAGTCGCCGAACTGCTGTTGGCGTGGCGCGCGGACAACGCGCCGGCAACGGCATCCAGAACGGGAGGCAGGGGATGAGTGCAGTGGGAGCGGGTGGCGCGCGGCAGGGCATCTTGTCGCTGGCGGTCAAGGACAAGGCAGCGCTGTACAACGCCTACATGCCGTACCTGAAATACGGCGGCATCTTCGTCCCCACGCCGAAGCGCTATTTCCTCGGCGACGAGGTCTTCCTGTTGCTGACGCTGCCCGAATCCAACGAACGTCTGCCGGTCGCCGGCAAGGTCGTCTGGGTCACCCCGACCGGCGCACAGGGCAACCGCACCGCCGGCATCGGCGTGCAATTCGCGGAGACGGCCGAGGGCGAGAACGTCAAAGGCAAGATCGAAACCCTGCTGGCCGGCATGCTGAATGCGGACAAGCCGACGCATACGATGTGAACGTTCAGGCCACTTCCCGCTCGGGAAGCCGGTCCGTATCCAATCCTTTCATCGTCAACCCAGTGCCGTCCCGCGACTTCGGACGCTCTGGCGCTGGCACTACGTCCTTCGTGGCGATCACTGACCACTGACTTTCGACAGGGCGACGCCATCGCGCCAGGCGGTGGTGCATCGCCCCCGCGACGACTAACTTGTCCGCGCTGTCGACTCTTGCAGCGTCGCCCCGCGTCCGTGACCGTGTCCTTCACTCTTCGCTTCCCGTTCCGTCGCCTGACGCTGCAGCTTTGCGTGCGCACCAGGACGGCGTCGCAACGATCGCGACCGCTGTTCCGACGCCTGCCGCCGGCGATCGCTGCATTGCAGCGGATTGAGCCAGGCGCACGCCTGGCCGCAGCGGACAGCGGACGGCGTTCGGAACACTGCGAAACCCCTTGGAGAAAACCATGAAACACCGTGTCCGCATTGCCCTGCTTTGCGCCTGCGCAGCGCTCGCAGGCGCCTGCTCCATCTCCAAGGACAGACCTCCGGCTACAGCCCAAGCCGTGTCCCCGCCGGCCGTGTCCCCACCGGAGATGGCACTCGGCGCCAACTTGCTGGAAGGCCTCGGCGACTACCACTTCCCGGTCACCAGCGCGAATCCGGAAGTTGCGCGCTGGTTCGACCAGGGCTTGATGCTCACCTACGGCTTCAACCACGACGCCGCCGAACGCGCCTTCCTCAAGGCCACGCAGCTCGATCCCGACTGCGCCATGTGCTGGTGGGGTGCGGCGCTCGTGCTCGGTCCGCACGTCAACGCCGGCATGGACCCCAAGAGCAACGCCAAAGCCTGGACGCGCCTGCAGAAGGCGCGCGCGCTGGCGCCGCGTGCGAGCGCACGCGAGCAGGCCTTCATCGAAGCGCTGTCGGCGCGCTATGCCGAGCAGCCGCCGGAGAGTCGCCGTCCGCTGGACGAAGCCTACGCCGCCGCCACGCGCGAACTGGTGCGTAAGCGTCCCGACGACCTCGACGCAGCCACCTTGCACGCCGAGGCGATGATGGATCTGCAGCCTTGGGACTACTACGACGACGACAAGCAGCCGAAGGGCAACACCACCGAGATCGTGTCGACATTGGAGTCGGTGATCGCGCGCGATCCCGACCATGCCGGCGCACTGCATCTGTACGTGCACGCGGTGGAGGCGTCGGCCGATCCGCAGCGCGGCGTCGTGGCCGCCGACCGGCTGCGCGAGCTGATTCCCGGTTCCGGGCACCTGGTGCACATGCCGGCGCACATCTATGCACGTGTCGGCCGCTGGCATGACGCGATGGTCGCCAACCAGCGCGCGATCGAAGCCGACGATGCCTACCTGGCGCTCTGCCGCGGCAACACGCAGGGCGTGTATCCGTTGGGCTATGTGCCGCACAACCATCACTTCCTGTGGTTCGCTGCGAGCATGGCTGGCGACAGCAAGCTCGCGCGCGAAGCGGCCAAGCACACCGCCGAGCGCACCGACCTGCCCGACCTGATGCGCCAGCCCGGCTTCGCCAGCCTGCAGCACTACTGGATGACGCCATGGTTCGAGCGCGTGCGTTTTGGCCGCTGGGACGAGATCAAGGCCGCGCCGAATCCGGCACCGGACCTGCCTTACGTCACCGCGATCTGGCACTACGCGCAGGGCGTCGCGGCGGTCCGGCAGAAGCATCTCGACGATGCCGAGCGCCATCTCGCCGCACTGCGCCCCATCGCCGCCGATCCGAAGATGGAAACGCTGACGATGTGGGACCGCTATCCGCTGTCCTATGCGACCAAGATCGCCGAGCGCAGCGTCACTGCCGAACTTGCCGCCGCCAAGGGCGATCACGACGCGGCGATCGCCGCGTTGCGCGAAGCGGTCGCGATCGAAGACAAGATCCCCTACGACGAACCGCCGGGCTGGCACGCGCCGGTACGCCATGCCCTGGGCGCCACGCTGTTGGCGGCGCGGCGTCCCGCCGAGGCCGAACAGGTCTACCGCGAGGAATTGCAGCGCAATCCCGGTAATGGCTGGTCGCTGTACGGCCTGGCGCAAAGCCTGGAAGCGCAGAAGAAGACAAAGGAAGCGGCCGACATCGAGCGCCAATACGCCGCGGCCTGGCAGCACGCCGACGTCAAGCTGGTGGCATCGCGGTTCTGAAGCTTCGTGGCACAGGGTGGATACCCATCCTGTGCCGCCGCTGCATTACGGCCGGCGCAACGCGGGCGAATCCCACCCGGGCCTGGGCGCGAAACGCTCGCCGTACTTCGCCTGCAACGCTTTCAGCTTCTCCAGCAGCGCTTCGGCTCCGGTTTCGCGGATGTACTGGATCGGGCCGCCGCGGAAGGGCGCAAACCCCGTGCCGAAGATCACGCCCGCATCGAGCAGGTCGGCATCGGCGACCACGCCATCGTGCAATGCTGCAACCGCTTCGTTGAGCAACGGCAGCAGCAGGCGATCCTCGAGGTCCTCGGGCGCCTTGTAGTCCTTCGGCACGTCGGGTTTCTTCGCTTTTCCGTTCTCCCACGCGTACAGGCCCTGGCCGTCCTTCCTGCCGCGCTTGCCGACCGGCGGCGTCTCGTTGAGCGCGGCGGGAATCGGCAGGCCGAGGAACGGCGCGAGTTCCTTGCCGACGCCGACGGCGACATCCAGGCCGACGGTGTCGATCAACTCGATCGGACCCATCGGCATGCCGAACTTCACCGCAGCCTTGTCGATCACGGGTCCCGGAATGCCTTCCGAATACGCGGTCACCGCCTCGAGCATGTACGGGAACAGCACGCGGTTGACGAGGAATCCGGGCGTGCCGGCGACCGGCACCGGCAGCTTGTCGATCGCCTTGCAGAACGCGGCCAGCCGCTTCTCCGTTTCCGGCGCCATGGCGTCGTGGTGGATGATCTCCACCAGCGGCATCAGCGCGACCGGATTGAAATAGTGCAGGCCGGCGAACTGCGCCGGACGCTGGATGTGCTCGAGCAGTTCGGTCAGGGGTATCGATGAGGTGTTGGTCGTGAGCAACGCGTCGGCGCGCAGTTTCGGCTCCACCTGCGCATAGAGATCGCGCTTGGCCTCGGCTTGTTCGATGATAGCCTCGATGACGAGGTCTGCGGTCGCCACGCCGTCGCCACCCAGGTCGGACTTCAGGCGCGCAGAGACTTCCGGCCGCTTCGACTCGTCCTTGATCTTCTTCGCGAACAGTTCCTGCGCACGCGTCATCGCGCCGTCGATGAACTTCTGTTCGCGATCCTGCAGCGTGACCTCGAACCCCTTGTAGGCGGACCACGCGGCGATGTCGCCGCCCATCACGCCGGCGCCGACCACGTGCACCTGCTTGACCCCGTGATCCTTGCCGGCGAGTCCCTTCAACCGTTCCTGCAGGAAAAAGACCCGCGTCAGGTTGCGAGCGGTCGGCGTGCTGGCGAGCTTGACCACCGACTTGCGTTCCGCCGCCAGCAAGGCCTGCGTGCCGCCGCCGCTGCGGCGCCAGGTCTCGATCAGCGCGAACGGAGCCGGGTAGTGGTCCTTGCGCGCCTTGCGCGCGACCTGCTTGACCAGCATCGGCGCCAGCATCTGGCGCGCGGGCCAGGTGTTGGTGATCCAGCCGAGGAAGCGCTGCTTGAACGCTCGCTGCGTGCCATGCAAGGCCAGTGCAGCGGCGGCGTCGACCAGCAGCGCGGGCTCGACGACCTTGTCGACCAGGCCGATCGCCTTCGCGGCCGAGGCCGACAGCGTGCGTCCGGTCAGCATCATGTCCATCGCTGCCGGCGCGCCGACCAGGCGCGGCAGCCGCACGCTGCCACCCCAGCCTGGGTAGATGCCGAGTTTCACTTCCGGCAGGCCGATGCGCGTCGAGGGATCGTTCGAGGCGACGCGATAGCGGCAGGCGAGCGAAATTTCGGTGCCGCCACCCATGCAGAAGCCGTGGATCGCGGCCACCGTGGGGCAGGGCAACTCGGCGATGCGCTGGAAGGCCTGCTGCCCGCGGCGGATCGAATCGCCGATCGTGCCTTTCTCGTCGAAGGCCTGGAATTCTCGGATGTCGGCGCCGGCGATGAAGCCCTTGGCCTTGGCCGAGCGGATCACCAGGCCCTTGGGCGGATCCAGCGCCAGGCGCTCCGCCAGCGCTTCGAGTTCGATCAGCACGTCCTGCGAGAACGTGTTGACCGACTCGCCGGCGCGATCGAAAGACAGCACCACGACGCCATCGGGGCGGGCCTCGGCTTGCCAGTGGCTGAAGCGCAGACCGTCTAGCCCAGCAATCATGGGAGCCATCCGTTACGGTACAGGGGGAGTCCTTATCATCCCGATACTGTTTCGCCGGCGTCAAATTTCCCTGTTGAAGCCTTCGACGCGCGCCTGCCGGCGCGGCGTGCGGCCACGTGGCTTGTGGCATGTGCGCAACGCCCCCAGATCGGGCCAACCTGCCGCTGGAACTTTCATCCGTGCCAAAGGTCATACCGCCCAGCCAACCCGCCGGGCTTCCAAGGAGCACCGGCCCGATGGCCGATCTAGAGTCACAGGAGTTGGACCAGGAGCTGGTCAGGCGTGTCCAGCGCGGCGACAGCGCGGCGTTCGATCTGCTGGTGCGCAAGTACCAGCATCGCATCGCAGCATTGATCGGGCGCTACATTTCCGACTGGAGCGAGTGCCAGGACGTCGCGCAGGAAACCTTCATCCGTGCCTATCGGGCGATCGGGAATTTCCGCGGCGATGCGCAGTTCTATACGTGGTTGCACCGGATCGCCGTGAACACAGCCAAGAACCACCTCGTCGCCCACAACCGCCGCCCGCCGACCGAAGACATCGACGTCGGCGACGCCGAGCAATTCGAGTCTGGTATGCGACTACGCGACAACGACACGCCCGAACGCGAACTCATGCGCCAGCAGCTGGAACAAACCGTGATGCGCGCGGTCGAAGCCTTGCCAGAGGAACTGCGCGTGGCG
Organism: Luteimonas sp.; assembly: GCA_014380115.1. GTDB lineage: Bacteria > Pseudomonadota > Gammaproteobacteria > Xanthomonadales > Xanthomonadaceae > Luteimonas. Next base: position 9,831 of record JACMKK010000300.1, read on the forward strand.
ATCACGCTGCGCGAGGTCGAGGGGCTGAGCTACGAGGAGATCGCCGCGAAGATGGATTGCCCGATCGGAACCGTGCGCTCGCGCATCTTCCGGGCGCGCGAGGCGATCGACACCGAATTGCAGCCGTTGATGGACAACCAGCCGACCCGCGAGCGCGCAGCCGGATGACCGAGTCGAACGACATGCTTGCCAAGCGCACACCTTCAAACAGCACGCTTTCCAACAGCCTGCTTTCCAACAGCCTGCCTTCCAACAGGATTCCAACGCCATGACGGACGCCATGACCGAATCCGATTTGCCGCATGGTTCACCGGACAAGCTGTACGAGCACCATCGCCAACAGCTGTCGGCGATGCTCGACGGCGCGCTGTCGCCCGACGCAGCCCGTTTCATGCTGCGGCGTCTGCAGCACGACACCGAGCTGGCGTCGTGCTGGGAGCGCTGGCAAGTCTGCGGCGACGTGCTGCGCGGCCAGCGTAACGCGCTGTTGCCGGCGGACTTCGCGCAATGCGTGGCGCGTGCCATCGCCAACGAGCGCGCAGCGCCGGTGGCGACCACCCTGCCGGCAAAG
>JACMKK010000301.1 GCA_014380115.1 Luteimonas sp.
GGCAAAGGGCTGGATGCCCGCGTGCGCGGGAAGGGCGAACCGGATACGGCGAGGTCAGCGCGCATACCTCGACAACGCCACCGCAAACGCCTCGCCCATCATGCGCAGGAACAACGTTCCCATGCCGGGATAGAAACGGTTCGGCTCATGGCTACCGACGGCGACCAGGCCGACGCCATCGAGCGGCAACAGCGCGCCGGACTGCACGTCCTCGGCACGCGTGCCGTACAGCAGCGCCTGCTTGTCCGGATGCAGGCGCCCGCACAGCGGCTCGCCGCTGGCGAGGCAGTCGCGGAACGGCGCCAGCACGCGATCGTCCTGGGCGATGACCTGCAGCCAGTTGACATCGTCGAGTCCGGCCACCGGCGCGAACAGTACGATGCGCACCAGGTCGCCGTTGAAGTCTTCGGTCAGTGTCGCAGCCATCGCGCGCACCGTGCCGGCAGCGGTGCTCTCACGCAGCAGCGCGAGCGTGAGCTGCTGCGTCTGCACGGCGAGGCGCTCGTTGTCCTGCGCAACGTCGTACAGGTCCTGCAACCGCCGCGACAACTCGCGGTTCTTGTCGCGCAGCACTTCGAGCTGGTAACTCGCCAGCGACGCGGCCGGACCCTCCTCTCGCGGCACCACCATGCTCACCGCGAGGTCCGGAAACTGCTGCAGGAATTTTGGATGATGGCGCAGCCAGGCGGCCACTTCGTGCGCGCCCAGTTTTTCGCCGCTCTTGCCGTGCAGATCGCTCATTGCAGCCATTCCCCTTCGTAAACGAACGCGGCCGGTCCGGCCATCGTGATGGGCGAGTTGTCGTCTGGCCAGGCGATGCGCAATTCGCCGCCGGGCAGCAGCACCGTGACTTCGCGATCGACGCGTCCGCGCCGCACCAGCACCGCCACCGCGGCACAGGCGCCACTGCCGCAGGCCAGGGTTTCGCCGACGCCGCGCTCGTAGACGCGCAGGCGGATGCGATCGCGCGCGATGACTTCGGCGAAACCGATGTTGCCCGACTGCGGCAGCACGCCGTGCGCCTGCAGGCGCGGGCCCAGCGTTGCGACCGGTGCCTGCGCGACATCCGTCACCTCGATCACGAGGTGCGGGTTGCCCATCGACACTGCGCCGAAGCGGACCTGCGCACCATCGAGGTCGAGCGCGTATTCGTCCTGGGCGTCGTTGAATCCGGCCAGCGGAATGGCCTGCGGCGCGAACTGCGGCACGCCCATCGCGATCGCGTAACGATCCTCGCCGACGCGCACGACCTCGTGCGTGGCTAGCGGACTGTCGACGGCGAAGGCCGCGCCGCGCGCGGTTTCGTCGCGCACCAGCCACGCTGCGATGCAGCGCGCGCCGTTGCCGCACTGCTGCGACGGCGAGCCGTCGGCATTCCAGATGCGATAGCTGGCGATGGCGGCCGGACTGCGCGGTGCCTCGATCGTCAGCAACTGATCGCAACCGACGCCGGTGTGGCGGTCGGCCATGGCGCGGCACAATTGCGGCGATGGCTCCGGCGCGCCGTCGCGCAGGTCGAGCACGACGAAGTCGTTGCCGGCGCCGTGCATCTTGGTGAATCGCCGGCCCGCTTGCCGCAAGCCCGGTTCGGAAGCACTGGCGGCATGCTTGTGCTGACCGTTGCTGGCCATCGCTCAACCGGTGCCGGGGTCGCCGCCGTCATCTGGCGTGCTGTCGGCGGGCGGCACCTCGGCCGGTGTCGACTCGGTCGACTCGATGGGCGGCGTCTCCGTCGCATCGGTCGCAGGCGTCGCGTCGTCCGTAGTGGTGTCGTCCGACGTCGCGTCGTCCGTGGTCGCGTTCTCCGGCGTCGTTTCCTCGGAGGCAGCAGGGTCGGTCGTCGCATCGTCGGTCGTGGCCGGCGCAGTGGTGTCCGGAACTTCGATCGGCACGGGCTTCGGCCGCTGCACCAGCGGACCCTTGTTGCCGCAGCCGGTCAAGGCCGGCACGAGCAACGCGCTCATCAGCAATACGGCAAGGCGTGTCTTCATGTGGCGCAGTGTAGCCCGCGCTGCCTGGATGCGGAACGCAGCCGTTCGCGAAGGCGCGTCAGCGTGGCGGTTCCGGGCGCAGCCACAGCCAGGTCGCGACGATCGCCATGATCGACGTCCCGGTGGCCGCCATCCATACCTTCGGCGCGGTCAGGAACATGATCACGGCGCAGACCGACATCATCGTCGTCGCCAGCCATTTCGACCTGCGGCTGATCGCACCGTGCGTCTGCCAGTCGCGGATGATCGGCCCGAAGTGCCGGTGCGCCAGCAGCCAGCGATACAGCCGCTGCGAACCGCGCGCCGCGGCGAAGGCGGACAGCAGCACGAACGGCACGGTCGGCAGGCCTGGAACGACGATGCCGATCAGGCCGAGCGCGAGGCTGGCGTAAGCGAGCAGCCACCAGAGCCAGCGGAAGCGGGTTGGAGATGCGGGGTCAGGCACTGGATCTGTTTACCAGAGTTGGCGAGGCATCGGCTGCGGCCGGCCCCTCATCCGCCCTTCGAGCACCTTCTCCCCGCAAGCGGGAAGAAGGAAGCGCAGCGATTCATTTACTGCGCCGCGACGGACGTGGCTGCCACGCCGAGCTGGTCGAGCAGGAAGGCATACATCTCCGACAATTCGCGGTACTTGCGGAAGCGACCCGACTTGCCGCCGTGGCCGGCGTCCATGTTGGTGCGGAACAGCACCGGCAGCTTGCCGGTGTTGAGATCGCGCAGTCGTGCGACGTATTTCGCCGGCTCCCAGTACTGCACCTGCGAGTCCCACAAACCAGTGCCGACGAAGGTCGCCGGATAGGCCTGCGCCTTGATGTTGTCGTACGGCGAGTACGACAGCATGTAGTCGTAGTAATCCTGCTTTTCCGGATTGCCCCACTCGTCGTATTCGTTGGTGGTCAGCGGGATGCTCGGGTCGAGCATCGTCGTGACCACGTCGACGAACGGCACCTGCGACAGGATCACGCGATAGGTCTGCGGTGCCATGTTGGCGATCGCGCCCATCAGCAGGCCGCCGGCGCTGCCGCCGTAAGCGGCGACGCGATCCTTCGCCGCATAGCCTTCCTTGACCAGGAAATCGGTGACGTCGATGAAGTCGGTGAAGGTGTTCTTCTTGTGGAACAGCTTGCCGTCGTCGTACCACTTGCGCCCCAGCTCCTGGCCGCCGCGGATGTGGGCGATGGCATAGACCATGCCGCGATCGAGCAGGCTGACGGTGGTCAGGCTGAAGGTCGGGTCGGTCGAATGGCCGTAGCTGCCGTAGGCGTACTGCAGCAATGCGGCCTTGCCGTTTTTCTCGAAACCTTGCTTGTAGACCACGGAGACCGGGATCTTCGTGCCGTCGCGCGCCGTTGCCCAAAGGCGCTCGGTGGTGTACTTCGACGGGTCGTAGCCGAGCACCGGTTGCTGCTTGAGCTGGCGGCGCTCGCCGGTCTTCGTGTTGAGCTCATAAGTGGTGGCAGGCAGGGTCATCGACGTGTAGTCGTAGCGCAGCCAGTCGGTGTCGGGTTCGGAATTGGTCTCCAGAGCCATCGAATAGGCTGGTTCGTCGGCCTTTACGTAATTGTCGTTCGGGTCTGTTGCAAGTCCGACCTCATCCTTGATGGGCATGTCCAGCGACGTCGCAGCTGCTTTGACCAGGCGGATGCGCTCGAGCGCATCGGAGCGCTCGGCAATCGCGGTGAAGCCGTCGAAGAGCTCGAAGTCCTCGATGAACACGTCGTCGCGGTGTGCGATCCATTCCTTCCAGTCCGCGCGCGAGGTCGCGCCGTCGGTGGCGGTCATCAGCTTGAAGTTCTCGGCGCCGTCGGCGTTGGTGCGGACGACCCAGCGGTCGCCGAGGTGGTCGACGTCGTATTCGACGTCGCGCTCGCGCAGCGCAAGCACGGTGAACGTGGCCGGATCGCCGGCCGGCGCGCAGCGCGCTTCGCCCGAGACCGTGCTGCCGACATCGATGCAGATGAACTTGTCGTCGCGCGTGCGCGAGACGCCCATGTAGAAGCTGTCGTCCTTCTCCTCGTAGACCACGGCATCCTCGCCGGCCGGCGTACCGAGCACGTGCTTCCTGATGCGCACGCTGCGCAGGGTTTCGGGATCGTTCTCGGGATAGAACAGCGTCTTGTTGTCGTCGGCCCACACCAGATTCGGGGCGGCGCCGGTGATCTTGTCAGGATAGGTTTCGCCCGTGGCCAGATTACGGATGCGCACGACGTATTGCCGGCGTCCCACGTCGTCCTCGGCCCAGGCGAGCAGCTGGTTGTCCTGACTGACCATCCATTCGCCGACGTTGAAATAATCGTGGCCCTTGGCCATCGCATTGACATCGAGCAGGATTTCCTCCGGACCTTGCATCGTGCCCTTGCGGCGGGCATGGATCGGGTAGTCCTGGCCGGTTTCGAAGCGCGTGTAGTACCAGTAGCCGCGCTCGCGATACGGCACGCTGCTGTCGTCCTGCTTGATGCGGCCGACGATCTCCTCGTACAGCGCGTCCTGCAACGGCTTGAGCGGCGCCATCAGCGCATCGGCATAGGCGTTCTCGGCGTTGAGGTAGGCCAGCATGGCCTTGTCCTTGCGCTTGTCGTCGCGCAGCCAGTAGTACTCGTCGTTGCGCGTGGCGCCGAACGGGGTCTTGACCTCGTGCGGTTTGGTGGCGACATCGGGCGCGGAGGGAAGATCGGCGGCTTGCGTGTTGGCGGTCATCAGGAGGAGGGCTGCGAAGGTGAAAGGGGTCAGGTGCATGGATGGGGTCCGGTTGGGCCGAGCGCAACGGCATTGTTTGTCTGCACCAAGCATTGCCGGCGCTGACGCAACCGCTCCCCCGCCCTCCCCTGCAGTCGCAGGGGAGGGAGCGGAGCGGGTAACTACTTCAGCTGCTGCCACAAGAACGTGTAGGCCAGCGCGTTCATGTGCGCCTGCTGCGCGTTGTTGGCCGCGCCGCCGTGGCCACCCTCGATGTTCTCGTAATAGCGCACGTCGTCGCCGTATTCCTGCATCCTCGCCATCATCTTGCGGGCATGGCCTGGATGCACGCGATCGTCGCGCGTGGAGGTCATGAAGATCGTCGGCGGATACGTCGCGTCCTTGTTCACCAGGTGATACGGCGAGAAAGTCTGGATGAACTTCCATTCCTCCGGCTTGTCGGGATCGCCGTATTCGGCCATCCACGACGCGCCGGCCAGCAGCTTGTGGTAGCGCTGCATGTCGAGCAACGGTACCTGCACGACGACGGCGCCGAACTGTTGCGGATACCGGGTCAGCATGTTGCCGACCAGCAGGCCGCCGTTGCTGCCGCCCTGGATGCCGAGGTATTTTGGCGAAGTGATCTTGCGCGCAACCAGGTCCTGCGCGACTGCGGCGAAGTCCTCGTAAGCCTTGTGGCGGTTGGCCTTCAGCGCGGCCTGGTGCCAGCGCGGTCCGTACTCGCCACCGCCGCGGATGTTGGCGACCGCATACACCCCGCCCTTTTCCAGCCAGCCCTTGCCGACGCCACCGGAGTAACCCGGCGTCATCGAGATCTCGAAGCCGCCATAGCCGTACAACAAGGTCGGATTGTTGCCGTCGTGCTTCATGTCCTTGGGGCGCACCAGGAAATACGGGATGCGCGTGCCGTCCTGGCTGGTTGCGAAATGCTGTTCGGAAACATGCTTCGACGCGTCGAAGAACGCCGGATTCGACTTGAGCTTTTCCGGAACTTCGCCGAGCTGCACGTAGGACAGCGTGGTCGGCAACAGATAGTCGGTGGACGTCAGCCAGATGGCATCGCTGTCATCACTATCCACGGCAGCGATCGAGACCGAATCGACGGCCGGCATGTTCGGCAACGGCTGGCCTTGCCAACCGTCGGGCGTCGGCTTCAACACGAAGACGCGGTTCTTGACGTCATGCAGCTCGTTGACGACCAGATGCGACTTCGTCCAAACGAATTCGTCCAGCGATTGCGTGTCGGTCGGCTTGGAGACGACGTCGAAGTCGCGCTTGCCGGCCATGAAGTCGTCGAACTTCGTCACCAGCAGCGCGCCGGCAGGATGGGTCTTGCCGCCGACCGTCCACGGCTCGCGCAACTGCAGCGCCAGCCATTCGTGGTGCACCGACTTGTTGGCGGAATTCGGCGCATCGACCTTGATCAACTGCCCGTCCTTGCCACGCAGGTAGAGCTCGTCGTTGTAGAAAGCGATCGTGCGGCTGACGAAGTCGCGCTCGAATCCCGGCGAGTGATCGCGGGTCGCGGCGATGTACATGTCGTCGGCCTTGCCTTCGTACACGACCGTCGCCGATTCGAGCGGCGTGCCGCGGCGCCATTGTTTGACGATGCGCGGGTAGCCCGATTCGGTCATCGAGCCGTCACCGAAGTCGGTGAATACGTAGACGTTGTCCTGGTCGATCCACTGCAGCGCGCCCTTGGCCTCCTTGCGAAAGAAGCCGTCCTTGAGCCACTGCTTGTTCTTGAGGTCGAACTCGCGGGTGACGTCGGCGTCGGCGCCGCCGCGCGACAGCGCGACCAGGCAGCGCTCGTACCCAGGCTTGAGGCAATCGGCGCCGTGCCAGACCCAGTTCTCGCCTTCGATCTTGTTCAGCGCATCCAGGTCGATGACCGTTTCCCACTGCGGCTGTGGCTTGCGGTATTCGTCCAGCGTCGTGCGACGCCACAGGCCGCGTTCGTGCGTCCCGTCCTTCCAGAAGTTGTAGTAGTCATCGCCGATCTTCTCGACGCCGGGAATCTTGGCGTCGGAATCTAGGATCGCGCGGATGTCGGATTCGAGCTGCTTGAACTCGGGCGTCGATGCCAGTTCCGCCTCGGTCTTCGCGTTCGCGGCCTTGACCCAGGTCAGCGCCTTGTCGTCGGTGACGTTCTCCAGCCACTGGTACGGATCGGCGGCGACACTGTGTTGGGACATCGCACCCTCCTTCGGGGCATCGGCGGCGAAGGTGGGCATGGCCATCGTCGGGACGGCAAGGCTGGCGATCAAGCAGACATGGGACAGCTTGGGCATGGGCAACTCCGGCCGGCAGCGTTGTTGTCAGCCGACAACGCTAGCACAGCGGATCGAGGTCCCCGGACGGTGCGCGCACCGGTGGCGCAGGCCTTGTGAGGCGTGCGCTGAGGGGCATGGCTAGGCGGCGCGGGGAAGCCCGGCAC
>JACMKK010000032.1 GCA_014380115.1 Luteimonas sp.
CGTCACGGAGCTCTTCGCCCCCATGGTCTGGTTCACGAACAACCAGACGCTCCTTTCCATGAACCTGTCGCTCGAGCTCAGCTTCCGGATCTGAGAACAAGGTGGCCCTCACCCCGGCCCTCTCCCGCAAGCGGGAGAGGGAGATGAAGGATGAAGACGTTTATTGGTTGTTGCCGCTCGCCAGGAAGCCTCCGTCGACGACGAGGATCTCGCCGTTGACGAAGCTCGCCGTGCTCTTTCGCCAGCTTGCGGGGGAAGGTCGGGATGGAGGTGCGAGCGTAGCGAGCTGCTCAAGATCCCGGCCGAGAGCCGCACCCTCACCCCGGCCCTCTCCCGCAAGCGGGAGAGGGAGCAACCCCCAACGCAACAGGCCCGGCAATGCCGGGCCTGTTGGGAACATCGTGGAGACTTGCGGCTTAGCCGCGCGAACCGTCCGTATCCACCGCCGCCGTCTGCGTAACCACCTGGCCGTCGATCACCGGCAGGCGCTCGCCCGGCTTCTCGTCCATGCGGATGGTGCGCTCCTGGTTGTCGTAGCTGTAGGTCACGTCGTAGCCCACGACCTCGTCGCTATTGCCCAGCGAGATCTGGTTGCCCGGCTTGCTGCCCGTGCGCATGGTGCCGGTGGTGCCGTCCGGGTTGCGGTAGGTCACGTTGTAGGCGACCACGCGCGAGGACTGCGACGTATCGGAGACAGTGCGGCACTGGCGATCGGTGCGCGAGGCGACCTGACCACCGACATGCCTGCGATCGACGCGGTTGCCGATGAAGCCACCGGCCACGGCGCCTGCCGCGGTCGCGGCCTTCTTGCCGTTGCCGCCGCCGACCTGGTTGCCGACGAGGCCGCCGATCAACGCACCGGCAACGGTGCCGCCGACGTTGCCGTCACGCTCGGGCAGGCGTTCCTGCACGACTACGTCTTCGCAAACCTCGCGCGGCGACGAGGTGGTGCTGGTCTCGCGGACCGGCTCGGTGCCGATCACGGCGGCGAACAGTTCCTTCTTTTCGGTGATCGGGTCCACGTCGACGACGCGGGCATATTCGACGCGGCCGCTGCTGGGGACGGCGTCGTCGGCGAGCACGTCTCCGTTTTCGTCGAGCGCGGTCGCCACGTCGCTACCATCTGCGTCGTTGCGGTTGTTCTGGAAGGCCGCTACGGCCACGCCGCCGACGAGCAAGGAAGCCAGTGCAATAGCTAGGGTGTTGTTTTTCATGTCCTCTCCTGATGGCGGATGTGCCGCTTCATGTGGCGAACGGAATTTGAACATCCGCAAGCTGAACTAGATACGTATTCCCGCAGCGAAACTGACGCCGCCATGAACCCGCTGCCGCCACGCCCTGCGTGCTAGCGTGACGGCCACCTCGTATTGCTTCGGATGATTTCCCATGGCCAATCCCCTGCTCGGTCCGGTGATGCGCTGGCTCGGCCGCCTGAGCTATCCGCGCCTGTTCATGGTGGCGGCAGCATTGTTCGTCGGCGACCTGCTGATCCCGGACTTCATCCCGTTCGTGGACGAATTGCTGCTCGGCCTCGGCACCTTGCTGCTCGCCAACTTCAAGAATCGCAAGGGCGCCCCGGATGGGCCGATCGAAGGCGATTCCACCCGACGTTGACCACCCGTGCTCACCGACAGCCACTGCCACCTCGACGCGGAGGAGTTCGACGGCGATCGCGACGCGGTGATCGCGCGCGCCAGGGCAGCGGGCGTGGAGCGGCAGGTCGTCCCGGCGATCCATGCTGCAAGCTGGCCGAAGCTACGTGCGGTCTGCGAAACGGATGACGGCCTGTACCCGGCCTACGGCCTGCATCCCATGTATCTCACGCAGCATCGGCCGGAGCATCTCCGCGAATTGCGTGCGTGGATCGAAGCGGAGAAGCCCGTCGCGGTCGGCGAATGCGGTCTCGATTATTTCGTCGAAGGGCTGGACCACGAAGAGCAGGCACGCTACTTCGATGGCCAACTCGCGCTGGCCATCGAATTCGATCTGCCCGTCATCGTGCATGCGCGCCGCGCCGTCGATGCCGTGATCGCCTCGATCCGCCACTTCGACGGGCTGCGCGGCGTGGTGCACAGCTTTTCCGGCAGCCCGGAGCAGGCGCGACAGCTTTGGAACCTGGGATTCATGGTCGGGCTGGGCGGGCCGGTCACCTACGAACGCGCCAACCGCCTCCGCAAGCTCGCCGCCTCCATGCCGATCGAGCACCTGCTGCTGGAAACCGATGCGCCGGACCAACCCGATGCCGAAGCACGCGGGCAACGCAATGAGCCGGCGCGGCTGGCGATCGTGCTCGAAACCATCGCAGGCCTGCGCGGCATTGCGCCTGCGGAACTGGCTGCAGCTACCACGGCCAATGCCGAGCGGCTGTTCCGCCTGCCGTAATCAGCAGGAACCCGGCTACCTGAGCGGCCAACAACAAGAGCGTTCGACAAATTGAACAGAGATCTGTCATCCCGAACACAGTGAGGGATCTGTTGTTCGCTTCGCCTCGACCGCCAAGGCCAGCGACAGATCCTTCACTGCGTTCGCGATGACAGAGCGTTGTTGGACGCGCTACACCTTTTCGATTTGCGCCGTTGCCGCAACACGTCTCTGCACTGCGGCTCCCGGCTTGAGCAGCATCTCCAGCGCCTTGCCCGCTGCAGCGAACGCGAATGCGCCGGTGATATGCGTCGCCGCGCCGAGACCCGCGCCGCAGTCCAGCTTCAACGCGGCATCCGGTGGCAGCTTCGGCCGCAGGCCAGCGACGCTGCCGTCGGCTTGCGGATAGCGGACGTTCTCCAGCGAATAGATCGCAGGAACACCGAAATAGCGTTGCGCGTTCTTCGGGAAATTGAACTCGCCGCGCAGCTTGCGCCGGATCAGCGCCAGCATCGCGTCGTGCTCGGTCCGCGACAGGTCGCGCACGCGCACCAATGTCGGGTCGATGCGGCCGCCCGCGGAGCCCACCGTGATCAGCGGCTGCTTGCGGCGCCGGCACCAGGCGATGGCCTCGAGCTTGCTGCGGAAACTGTCGCAGGCATCGAGTACCAGGTCGTAGCCGCGATCGAGCAACGGCCCGAGGTTCGACGGCGTCAGGAACGATGCGACGGCTTCGACCTCGATCGCCGGATTGATCGCGCGGCAGCGCTCGGCCATCGCCTCGGCCTTGTTGCGACCGTACTGTCCGTGCAGCGCAGGCAACTGGCGATTGGTGTTGGACAGGCACAGATCGTCGGCATCGATCAACGTCAGCCGACCGATGCCGCTGCGCGCCAGCGCTTCCACCGCCCACGAACCGACGCCTCCCAAGCCGACGACAGCGACGTGGCTGGCCGCGAGGCGCGCCAGCGCACCGCGGCCGTAAAGGCGATCGATCCCCGAAAAACGTTCCGTCCACGACTTGTCCATGCACACAGTTTAGCGGTCGCCACGTCATGCTATGGTCGCCCGCAGCCCGCCACGGAGCCTCGCCATGTCCAGCACGCCCAATGCAACGCCAGCGGCCAAGCCGTCGGCTGCCGGTCGCTATCTGTTCCTGTTCCTGCTGGGACTCGTGCTGGGCGTGGTCGCCACCGTCATGGCGATGCGCGCACTGGACGCGCGCAAGGATCATTTCCCCGACAGCGTGATGCAGGTGCAGCAGTGGCACTTGAACCAGCTCAAGGACAACGTCGACCGCAACCGCTGCGCGGCGACCGATACCTTGCCGCACCTGCAAACGCTGCGGACGATGGCCAACGACATCGAGCCGGCGATGGGCGACCTGCGCGACGATGAACGCTTCGCCAAGCATGCAAGCCAGTTGCGCGCGACACTGGATGGCGCCTTGTCGGCACCGCCATTGAATTGCGCCGGTGTCGGCAGCGTACTCGGCAAGGTGGGCGAGGATTGCAAGGCCTGCCATCAGGACTTCAGGAATTGACGCGTTCGCCCGCGCGATGAACGCGTGCTGACACAGATCTCTGGATCGCTTCAGGTTGACTGAAGGTTCACGCTGGCGAGCCTAGGGTGGCCCCCGGTACAGGAGCGCTCGCTCCGCCAATGCCCCAGGAGATCCGCATGAAGTTTCGTCTTGTCACCACGACTGCGATGATGGCAACGCTCGCATTGGCCGGTTGCGCCACCACCTCGCCCGGCTATGGCCCGAGCTCCGGAAGCAGTGCGCCGTATCCCTCTTCTTCGAGCAGCAGCTGCTACGACTGCGGCACCGTGACGCGCATCGAGACGGTCGCGCGCGGCGGCAGCGCCCCCAACGCAACCGGCGCCGTGCTCGGCGGTATCGTAGGCGCGGTCGCGGGCCGCAAGATCGCCGATAACCAGACCGACAGTGAAGGCCGCAAGAACACCGCGACCGCTGCAGGCGCGGTCGCCGGTGCCGTTGCCGGCAACGCGATCCAGAACCGCGTGCAGGCCTCGGCCACTTACAACGTCTACGTGCGCATGAACGATGGCCGCACGGTCACGGTCACGCAGAGCGACCTCGGCGGCATCCGCGAAGGTTCGTACGTCAGCGTCAGTGGCGGTCGCGCCAACCTGCGCTGACACCCACGCTTCCATCCAGTTGCATCGACGGCCCGCGCAAGCGGGCCGTCTTTTCATGCGCCACATAAAACGAACCCGGCCAGAGCCGGGTTCGCGAACAGGGTGGATCGGAGCATTTCTATAGAAGCTTGTTCTACAGGAGCTTGTTCTACAGAAGCTCCGGTTTACAGGGGCTCGACCGCATCGGCCTGCAGGCCCTTCTGGCCCTGCACCACGGTGAAGCTGACCTTCTGGCCTTCCTGCAGGCTCTTGAAGCCCTGGGACTGGATCGCGCGGAAGTGCACGAACACGTCCTCGCCATTCTCGCGGCTGATGAAGCCGAAGCCCTTGGCATCATTGAACCATTTCACGGTACCGGTTTCGCGATTCGCCATCTCACACTCCCCATGTCACGATCGATTGGACGCCGCGGCTGCGGCGGCTGGTTGCGAGGGAGGAAGCGAGTGCAAAGGACATGGCCCCGATCGGCGAATCTATGCAACACCGAATCTATGCAACACCAATCTATGCAACACGATCTACCGCATCCGGGCCACCGCGCAGGCTGATCCGGGCAAACACAGCGAGGGCAAATTAGCGCGGCGTTTGTGAAAATGCAATGGAGCGGCAAGAGCGGAAACGCCGGCTGCGAACGGGACACGCGACACACTTTTCCGGCGGCATCCCACAAGCCGTGCCACCAACAACGGGGATCATCCGATGCAACCGCAATCGCTGTACTACCTCATCGCTGCCTTGCTCGTGATCGTCGGCCTCGTCGGCACTGTCCTGCCTGCCCTGCCCGGGCTGCCACTCGTGTTCGGCGGCATGCTGCTGGCGGCATGGGCCGGCGGCTTCGAGCAGATCAGCGTGTTCACCGTCGTCGTGCTCGGCATCCTCACGCTGCTGTCGCTGGCGATCGACTTCTGGGCAACGGCGCTCGGCGCCAAGCGCGTCGGCGCCAGTCGCAAGGCGCTGATCGGCGCGGTGCTGGGGACGTTCGCGGGCATCTTCTTCGGCCCGATCGGTTTGTTCCTCGGCCCGTTCGTGGGTGCACTGACCGGCGAACTGCTGCATGGGCGCAAGCTCGACCAGCAAGGGCTCGGACAGGCGACCAAGGTCGGCTTCGGCACCTGGATGGGGATCGTCTTTGGCGTGGTGCTCAAACTGACGTTGGCGTTCGCGATGATCGGTCTGTTCGCGCTGGCGTGGTTCCTATAGCCGGCCTGGCAACGGTTTCACATCGCACTGAAGCCAGTCACTCCACATTGCAGCCCTTGTGTCCGGGCCCCCTGGCCACCAACGGACGGAGCACCCCGTGCGCAAGACCTGGAGCCGCGACCGCATGACCTGGACCCTGCTACTCACCATCGTCGCGACCGTAGTGGTCGTCGTGCTGGCGATGAACTTCGCGACGCCGGAGAAGAAGCTCGAGCGCAAGATCGGCCATCGCTACGACATTGCCGACCCGCAGTACCGGCGTGAGATGAGCGTGCTGCTCGGCCCGGCGATCCTGCCCGGCAACCGCGTCACCGACCTGCAGAACGGCAAGGAAATCTTCCCGACGATGCTGGAGGCGATCGACTCCGCGCAGAAGACCATCACGTTCGAGACCTATATCTACTGGTCGGGCGAGATCGGACAGAAGTTCAGCGATGCGCTGTCCGAACGCGCCCGCGCCGGCGTCAAGGTCAATGTCACCATCGACTGGGCCGGCAGCATCAAGATGGACAGCAAGCTGCTCGAGCAGATGGAAACGGCCGGCGTGCAGGTGCATCGCTATCGACCGCTGCACTGGTACAACCTCGGCCGCCTCAACAACCGCACCCATCGCAAGCTGCTGGTGGTGGACGGCCGCATCGGCTTCACCGGCGGCGTAGGCATCGCCGACCAGTGGGAAGGCAGCGCGCAGGACCCGGACCACTGGCGTGACATGCATTTCCGAATCGAAGGGCCGGCCGTCGCGCAGTTGCAGAGCGCGTTCAACGACAACTGGATCAAGACCACCGGCGAAGTGCTCAACGGCGTCGATTACTTTCCGCCGCTGGAACAGGTCGGCGACATGGAGGCGCACCTGTTCATCTCCTCGCCCGCCGGCGGCAGCGAGAGCATGCACCTGATGTACCTGATGGCGATCGCCGCGGCCGAGCACATGATCGACCTGGAGGCGGCCTACTTCGTACCCGACGAGTTGATCAGCAAGGCGCTGATCGCAGCGCGCCAACGCGGCGTGCGCATCCGCATCCTGCTGCCCGGCGAGCACATCGATTCGGAAACCGTGAAGCTGGCCTCGAAGGCGTCTTGGGGCGACCTGTTGATGGCCGGTGTCGAGATTCATGAATACGTGCCGACGATGATGCACAACAAATTGCTGATCGTGGACCGCGAAATGGTCTCGGTGGGCTCGACCAACTTCGACATCCGCTCGTTTCGCCTCAACGACGAGGCCAGCCTCAACGTCTACAACCGCGCCTTCGCCGACCACATGAGCGCGGTGTTCGAGCAGGACCTCAAGTCCGCCAAGCCGTACACCTATGCGATGTGGAAGCAGCGTCCACTGAAGGACAAGCTGTTCGAGAAGTTCGTACTGCCTATCAAGTCGCAACTGTAAACTGCGGGCAACGCGGGCGATTGTCCGCAGAACGCAGGAAAGAATGGCATGCGACGCGCACCATGCATGGCCTGGATGGCATCGATCCTCTTGCTGCTGGCAGCGCCTGCGGCGTTCTCGCAAACGCCCATTCACGGCAGCTTCGAAGCCTGCGCAGCGATCGAGATCGATGCCGACCGCCTGGCCTGTTACGACGCCGCTGCAGCCCGGTCGACCCGCAATCCGAAAGTCGCCGACGCGGCGGCCGCGGATGCCGAGCAGGTGAAGCAGGCCGCCGCGGACGCCGAAGCCACCGCGCTGCCGCGCAGCGAACGCGCCCGGCGTGCGGTCGGCGACCTGTTCGGCAACGAACCCACGCCGGTCGACGATGCGATCGCCAACGCCGGCAGAGGTTCCCTGCTCGACAGCCGCTGGGAACTGGCCAGGGACTCCAAACTCGGCACGTTCAACTTCCGCGCCTACAAACCGGTCTACCTGCTGCCACTGTTCTGGAACAGCGATCCGAACGATCTGCCTTCATCGCCCAATCCCAACAACACCGTGCACGAGTCGCAGGAGCTGGACGAGGTCGAGACCAAGTTCCAGCTGAGCTTCAAGACCAAGGCGCTCGAGAACGTCGTCGGCGACAACGGCGACGTGTGGATGGGCTATACGCAGAGCTCGCGCTGGCAGGTCTACGACAGCGAGAAATCACGCCCGTTCCGCGAGACCAACTACGAACCGGAAGTGCTGCTGGTGTTCCGCAACAACTACAGCCTGCTTGGCTGGAAGGGACGCATGGCGGCCGTCGGCGTCAATCACCAGTCCAACGGCCGCGCCGATCCGTTCTCGCGCAGCTGGAACCGGGTGATGTTCAACGTCGGGCTCGATCGCGAAAACTGGGCGGTGATGTTGCGGCCCTGGATCCGCATCTCCGACGGCAACGAGGACGACAACCCGGACATCGACGACTACGTCGGCCGTGGCGACATGACGCTGGTACATACCATCGGCAAGCACGAATTGTCGCTGATGGCGCGGCATTCGCTGCGCGGCGGCGATCACTCGCGCGGCGCGGTCCAGTTCGATTGGGGGTTCCCGATCCACAACCAGTTGCGCGGCCACCTGCAGGTGTTCGATGGCTATGGCGAGAGCCTGATCGACTACAACCACCGCGCGACTTATATCGGCCTCGGGGTTTCGTTGCTGGAGTGGTATTGAGGTGCGTTTAGCCAGAACGCATCCAAATGCCCTGTCATCCCGAACCCAGTGAGGGATCAGCTGTGCGTTTCTAAGACAGGGCTGACAGCAGGTCCCTCACTGCGTTCGGGACGACAAAGTTTAGCGCGTGCTATGCCAGCGCCGGTGCTCGACCATCAGGCATTGGTCCTGCACCACGTCGATACCTGCTGCCAGCAGCTTCTCCGCGAACTCGTCGTGACGGATCCCGCTCTGCAGCCAGACGATGCGCGGCCTCGCCGCGATCAGGTCGTCGAGGTGCGGCATCAGGTCGGACGGCTTACGGAACACGTCGACCAGGTCGACCCGCCCCGGCACGTCGGCGACGCGGCGGAACACCGGCTTGCCGAGGATCTGCGTGACGTCCGGGTAGTACACCGGCACCGGGACGATGTCGTAGCCGACGCGGTGCATGTAGGCCGGGATCATGTGCGCCGGCCGGTCGAGATGCGTTTCCGGCTTGATGCCGAGCACGGCGATGCGCCGGACCTGCGCGAGGACGCGGTCGATGTCGCGGTGGTGCAGGATGCGCTCGCCGGCCATCAGGCGGCCTCGACCACGACGGGGATGCGGCCGATGCGCGCCTGCCATTCCTTCGGTCCGGTCTCGTGTACGGATTCCCCGGTCGAATCGACAGCGACCGTCACTGGCATGTCCTGCACGGTGAATTCGTAGATCGCCTCCATGCCGAGATCCTCGAACGCCACCACGCGCGCGGCCTTGATCGCCTTCGACACCAGGTAGGCCGCGCCGCCGACCGCCATCAGGTAGACCGAGCGGTGCTTGCGGATCGCCGCGATCGCGGTGGGTCCGCGCTCCGCCTTGCCAACCATGCCGAGCAATCCCGTTTCACTCAGCACCTGTTCGGTGAACTTGTCCATGCGCGTGGCCGTGGTCGGACCTGCTGGGCCGACCGCCTCGTCGCGCACGGGATCGACCGGGCCGACGTAGTAGATGAAGCGTCCGGCGAAATCGACCGGCAGCGCCTCGCCCTTGTTCAACATGTCGACCATGCGCTTGTGCGCGGCGTCGCGTCCGGTCAGCAGCTTGCCGTTGAGCAGCAGCACTTCGCCGGGTTTCCAGCTCGCCACGTCGTCGCGGGTGACGGTGTCGAGGTCGACGCGGCGCCCCTTGCTGGCGTCGTAGGTGAGCTTCGGCCAGTCTTCCAGCGACGGCGGTTCCAGCATCACCGGCCCGCTGCCGTCGAGCACGAAATGCGCATGGCGCGTGGCCGCGCAGTTCGGGATCAGCGCCACCGGCAGGTTGGCCGCGTGCGTCGGGAAATCCTTGACCTTGATGTCCAGCACCGTGGTCAGGCCACCCAGACCCTGCGCACCGATGCCGAGCGCGTTGACCTTCTCGTACAACTCCAGCCGCAGCTCCTCTGCACGATTGGAAGCGCCGCGTGCCTGCAGGTCGGTGATGTCGATCGGTTCCATCAACGCCTCCTTCGCAAGCAGCATCGCCTTCTCGGCAGTGCCGCCGATGCCGATGCCGAGCATGCCCGGCGGGCACCAGCCGGCGCCCATCGTCGGCACGGTCTTAAGCACCCAGTCGACAATCGAATCGGACGGGTTGAGCATCGCGAACTTCGACTTCGCCTCCGAACCGCCGCCCTTCGCCGCGACGATCACGTCGACGGTACTTCCGGGCACCACCGAGACATTGATGACGGCTGGCGTGTTGTCGCCGGTGTTGCGGCGCTTGCCGGCCGGATCGGCCAGCACGCTCGCGCGCAGCTTGTTGTCGGGATGGTGGTAGGCGCGGCGCACGCCCTCGTTGACCATGTCGTCGACCGATAGCGTCGCCTCCCAACGCACGTCCATGCCGATCTTGAGGAACACCGTGACGATGCCGGTGTCCTGGCAAATCGGGCGATGGCCCTCGGCGCACATCCGCGAGTTGATCAGGATCTGCGCGATCGCGTCTTTGGCGGCTGGCGATTCCTCGCGCTCATAGGCAGCCGCCAGGTTCCGGATGTAGTCGACCGGGTGGTAGTAGCTGATGTACTGCAGGGCGTCGGCGACGCTCTGGATGAAGTCGTCCTGGCGGATCGGCTGGGGCGCTGAGGTCACTGCGGGTGTGCCATCGAAGGAAGGACGCGATTTTATCCCAGCCAGCCCTGTCGCCCGAGCCACCGCCGCCCCGGCGCGCTTAAACCCTGGGGCCGCATCGTGCATCCGACTGGGTATGCTGATCGCCACCGTGACCGACCTGATGCCTGCCGCGACCTACAGTCCGCCTGTCGAGGACGCGGACCACGCCCTCGCGCGGCGGGCCGGCATCGGCGACATGGCGGCGTTCGAGGCACTGTACCGGCGCCATGTCGGCCGCGTGCATGGCGTGATCGGGCGCCTGGTCGGCGGCGCCGGGGCGCGGGCCGAGGATCTGGCGCAGGAAGCGTTCGTGCGGGCCTGGCAGGCGTTGCCGTCGTTCCGCTTCGACAGCGCGTTCGGCACCTGGTTGCACAAGCTGGCGGTGAACACCGCGCTGATGGAATTGCGCTCGCGGCGCAGCCAGCCGTTCATGGATTCAGGCGACGACGTCTACGAGGAGATCGGCACGCCCGATTCCGCCGGCCACGTGGCGGCGCTGTCGCACGACCTCGAGCGCGCCGTCGCCAAGCTGCCGGCCCGTGCGCGCGCAGTGCTGGTGTTGCACGACGTCGAAGGCTGGAAGCACGAGGAGATCGCGGCGGAACTCGACATGGCCGTCGGCACATCGAAAGCGCAATTGCATCGCGCACGCAAACTGCTGCGGGCGCGGCTCGGAGAACAAGCATGAACAACAACAAGCACGGTCCCCACGACGACGACCTGCCGGACTCGCTGCGCTGGTCGTTGCGCGGTCTGCGCCGCGACACGATGCCGGAGAACGACCTGTGGCCAGCGATCGCCGCCCGTCTCGCGGTCACCGCGCAGCAGGCGTCGTTGCCGGCGTCGTTGCCGGCGCGCCCCCGCACGATTCCCTTTTATCGTCGTCCGATGCTGCTGGCGACAGCCGCCTCGCTGGTGGTGGCGCTCGGCATCGGCTGGCAACTGCGTCCGGCAGCTACCACCTCCGCCGCAGCCACCGACCCGACCAGGCAACTCGTCGCCCGCGAAGCCGCAGCGATGACGATCGAATACGACGCCGCCCTGCGCGAACTGCAGGCCGGCCGCCGGCCACTGGCCGGACAACCGGCACTGACTGAACTTGATCGCAGCGCCGCGCAGGTCCGCACCGCGCTGGCGCGCGACCCGGATGCGCACTTCCTGCTCGAACGCCTGCACAGCCTCTATTCCCAACGCCTCGCCCTGACCCAGCGCCTCGCTGCGCTGACCTGACCGGAGATCCGACATGAAACCCTCGCTGCTCACCCTCGCCCTGCTCGCCTGCTTCGCTGCACCTGCGGCGTGGGCAGCCACGCCGATCAACGAAACCCGCCCATTGGATGCGCGCGGCCACGTCGAAATCGAGAACGTCAAGGGCCGCATCCAGGTGCGCGTCTGGGACAAGCCCCAGGTCAGCATCACCGGCAGCCTCGGCAGTGGCGTGGAGAAGCTCGTCATCGAAGACGAGGGCGACCGCCTGGTCGTCCGCGTGCAGTATCCAAGGCACAACGGCAACTGGAGTGGCGATCGCTCCGAGCCCACCACGCTGCTGCTCAACGTGCCGACGCTGGCGAGCCTGGACATCGAAGCGGTCTCCGCGGATGTCGATGTCGCAGGCACTGCCGGTAAGGAACTGGACATCGAGAGCGTCAGCGGCAGCGTGGTCGCGATCGGCGCGCCCGGCGAAGCCGACATCGAAAGCGTCAGCGGCGATGTGCAGCTGACCTTGAACAGCGCCGACGTGAGCGCCAGCTCGGTTAGCGGGGACATCAACCTCAAAGGCCGTCTCGGCGGCGAGGTCAACGTCGAGACCGTGTCCGGCAACATCAACGTCGACAGCCGCGATCAGAGACTGCGCGAGTTGTCCAGCAACAGCGTGTCGGGCGATGCCCGCATCCGCGGCAACCTCGCCGAGGGCGGCAAGTTGAGCGCCGAGTCGGTCAGCGGCGACATCACCATCGCCATGCCGCGTTCGCTGTCCGCGCATGTGGTCGGCGAAAGCTTCAGCGGCTCGCTCAGTGCGCCGGGCGCACGCATCAACAAGACCAAGTACGGCCCGGGCTCGGATTTCGATCACCGCTATGGCAGTGGTAGCGCGGAGATCCGGATCGAGACGTTTTCGGGCGATGGGGAGCTGATTCTCAACTGAGATTGGCTCCTCCCCGTGCGAAGGCAGGCGGAGGTTGGGAGGGGGTTGCGTCGGATCCCGCATGCTCGACGAAGGATTCTTTTCATTGCGAACTTCGGAAAGAGTTGCCTGATACGGGAACCCCTCCCCAACCCTCCCCTGCGTTCGCGGGGGAGGGAGCCAATCGCGACGCGCGCTAAGCGAGCGAGAACGCGTCCCCGTCCAGCATCGCTGGAAACCGCTCGCGATGCGCGGCCAGTTCCGCTGCCTGCA
>JACMKK010000302.1 GCA_014380115.1 Luteimonas sp.
AGATGGTGATGCCGGGCGACAACGTGAAGATGGTCGTCTCCCTGATCAACCCGGTGGCGATGGACGAGGGCCTGCGCTTCGCGATCCGCGAAGGTGGCCGCACCGTCGGCGCCGGCGTGGTGGCCAAGATCATCAAGTAAGTCACCGTTTCCCGGCGGCGGTCGTGCCGGGAAGGCGACGAAAACAGGCGAGCCGGCGACGGCTCGCCGTCGCCGTCTTAAAGAGAAACCCACAACTTATGTACGCCAGTAGCTCAATTGGCAGAGCAGCGGTCTCCAAAACCGCAGGTTGGGGGTTCGAGTCCCTCCTGGCGTGCCACCCCATGCGACGTACGAGCGGCGCTACGAAAAAGGCTCCAAGAAAAACCGGATGAACAGCAGGGTCGAATCAAGCAAGTCGGGCGCGTCCGCCGGCGATATCGTGAAATACGCACTGGCGCTGCTGCTGGTGGTGGCGGGCGTGTTCGCCTTCTACTGGTTCGACGGACAGTGGCCGACGGCGTTGCGCGTGCTGGCCGTGGTTGCGGGCCTGGTGGCCGGCGCCATCGCCTTCATGACCAGCATCAAGGGTGCGCAGACGCGCGAATTCCTGTCGGAATCGCGGTTCGAGCTGCGCAAGGTCGTTTGGCCGACGCGACAGGAAGCGATGCGCACGACCTGGGTGGTAGTCCTGGTCGTGATCATCATGAGCCTGATCCTTGCCGCGTTCGACTTGGTTATCCAGTGGCTGGTCAAGCTGCTGTTGGGTCAATGACAGAGGCTGCAGACTGATGGAATCACAAGAAACCAGGTCCGACGCCAACAAGCGCTGGTATGTCGTGCATGCGTACTCCGGCTTCGAGAAGTCGGTGGCGCAGGCATTGCGCGACCGCATTGCGCGGACCGGCATGGAAGATCATTTCGGCGACGTGCTGGTACCGACCGAGGAAGTGATCGAAATGCGCTCCGGCCAGAAGCGCCGTTCCGAGCGCAAGTTCTTCCCGGGCTACGTGCTGGTGCAGATCGCCACGCATGACGAAGGCGGCATTCCGCGCATCGACAGCGAAAGCTGGCACCTGATCAAGGAGACGCCAAAGGTGATGGGCTTCATCGGCGGCACCGCCGACCGTCCGCTGCCGATCCGCGACGAGGAAGCCGACATGATCCTGCAGCGCGTGCAGGATGGCGTCGAAAAGCCGCGTCCGAAGGTGTTGTTCGAAGCGGGCCAGATGGTGCGCGTCACCGAAGGACCCTTCAACGACTTCAACGGCGTGGTCGAGGAAGTCAATTACGAGAAGAGTCGCCTGCGCGTAGCGGTGCTGATCTTCGGCCGGTCGACGCCGGTGGAACTGGAATTCGGTCAGGTCGAGAAGGCCTGAGTTTCAAAGATTCGCCGGCGCGAGTGGTTCGCGCCGGCCGCAACGCGAGGAGCCCCGCAGCCGCAAGGCGTGCAGGCGTTCGCACTCGCAGGAGTAGAGAGCAATGGCAAAGAAAGTAGTCGGCTACATCAAGTTGCAGGTCAAGGCCGGGCAGGCGAATCCGTCTCCGCCGGTCGGTCCTGCCCTGGGCCAGCGTGGCCTGAACATCATGGAGTTCTGCAAGGCGTTCAATGCCGCCACGCAGAAGCTGGAGCCGGGGCTACCGATTCCGGTGGTCATCACGGCCTACTCCGACCGCACCTTCACCTTCATCACCAAGACGCCGCCGGCGTCGATCCTGCTGAAGAAGGCCGTCGGCATCCAGTCCGGTTCCAAGCGCCCGAACACCGAGAAGGTGGGCAAGGTCACGCGTAAGCAGCTCGAGGACATCGCCAAGGCGAAGGAACCCGATCTGACCGCGGCCGACCTGGACGCGGCGGTACGGACGATTGCGGGTTCTGCCCGCAGCATGGGCTTGACGGTGGAGGGCTAAGACATGGCACAGACCAAACGACAGAAAGCGATCGCCGCTGCCGTGCAGCCGGGCAAGGCGTATTCGATCGAAGAAGCCTTGAAGATCGTCAAGAGCAACAGCAAGACCAAGTTCAACGAGGCCGTGGACGTGGCCGTGCGTCTTGGCGTCGATGCCAAGAAGTCCGATCAGCAGGTGCGCGGTTCGACCGTGCTGCCCGCCGGCACCGGCAAGTCGGTGCGCGTCGCCGTGTTCGCGCCGGCCGGTGCGAAGGCCGATGAAGCCCTCGCCGCTGGTGCGGAAGCCGTTGGCATGGACGATCTCGCCGAGAAGATGCTCGCGGGCGACTTGAACTACGACGTCGTCATCGCGACGCCGGATGCGATGCGCGTGGTCGGCAAGCTCGGCCAGGTGCTCGGTCCGCGCGGCCTGATGCCGAACCCGAAGGTCGGTACCGTTTCGCCGAACCCGGCCGAAGCGGTCAAGAACGCCAAGGGCGGCCAGGTGCGTTACCGCACCGACAAGGCGGGCATCATCCACTGCACGATCGGCAAGGCCGATTTCGAGTCCGACGCGCTGAAGAACAACCTGCAGGCGCTGCTGCTCGACTTGGTCAAGGCCAAGCCGGCTACGTCCAAGGGCACGTACCTGCAGAAGATCTCGCTCAGCTCGACGATGGGTCCCGGCGTCACCGTCGACCAGTCGTCGCTGTCGCTGAAGTGATCTGAATCAACCGGCGACTTTGAGAACGAAAGTCGCTGGGTTCCCGCCTGCGCGGGAATGACGATCTAAGAAGTGGCGGTCTAGCGATCGCCGCAGTTTGAAAGTTTTGAGGGCATCGCCGAGGTCTCCCAAAAGAGATCGAAGCGGAGCCGTCAAAGACCGCAGGCGCGGTCAGCGCTCAATCGACGACGGGCATGGATGCTCGCTTTGGCAAGGATTCGCCGTCGAGGCCAGTGCCGATCGCTTAATCCCGGTTTGCGAGAGCAAAGCAGGGCCTGCGTAGATGGTTGCCGACCCTCCAGAGAATTTTCGATTAGCTGGAAACGGCCACCACCCGGAACGTCGCAAGGCGTTCCCCATGTCGAAGGACCGGCGTGGCTCATGGCCCGTCTTCAAGCGGATGCGCGAAGGCGGAATTTGCAATACGGAGGAGTGCAATGGCTCTTAATCTGACCCAGAAGCAGGAAGTCGTTGCCGAACTGGCCGAGGTCGCCGGCAAGGCGCACTCGCTGGTCGCGTCGGAGTACGCGGGTCTCACCGTTGGTCAGCTGACCAACATGCGCAAGAAGGCGCGCGAATCTGGTGTGTTCTTGAAAGTAGCCAAGAACACGCTGGTCTCGCGGGCAGTGGAAGGTACCGATTACGCCATCGTCAAGGATGAGCTGACCGGTCCGCTGCTGTATGCCTTCTCGCAGGAAGACCCCGGCGCCGCCGGACGTCTGATCAAGGAGTTCGCGAAAGCGAACGACAAGCTGAAGCCGCGCCTGGTTTCGATTGGCGGAAAGATGTACCCGGGCACCCATGTGGATGTCCTGGCGTCTTTGCCGACCCGCGATCAGGCCCTGTCGATGCTGCTCAGCGTCATGGTCCAGCCCGCCACCATGCTGGTGCGCTTGCTGTCCGAGCCCGCCTCGCAGATCGCCCGCGTCACCAACGCGGTCGGCCAGCAGAAAGCGGCTTAAGACCAAAGTTCGGTACCGATTTTCCAGCTTCAAGACAACACAAAATCAGTCGTTTCCAATTTAATTAACAGAGGTAAATCACGATGTCCCTTTCCAACGAGCAGATCATCGAAGCGATCAGCAGCAAGACCCTCGTCGAGGTGATGGAGCTGGTCAAGGCGATGGAAGAAAAGTTCGGCGTGTCCGCCGCCGCTCCGGTCGCCGCTGCTGCGGGCCCGGCTGCCGCTGCCGCCGCTCCGGTCGAAGAGCAGACCGAATTCACCGTCGTCCTGAAGGCCGCCGGCGAGAAGAAGGTCGAAGTCATCAAGGTTGTGCGCGCGATCACCGGCCTGGGCCTGAAAGAAGCCAAGGACCTGGTCGAAGGCGCGCCGCAGAACGTCAAGGAAGCGGTCTCCAAGGCCGATTCCGAGAAGTTCAAGAAGGATCTCGAAGCTGCAGGCGCTTCCGTCGAAGTCAAGTAACCAGTACTTGCGTCGCCGGACGGTATTGGCGACCACCCAAGGCTGGGGACGGAAGTCCCCGGCCTTTGGCCGTTCCCGAGGATGCGGGCAATGTCCGTATCCGCCCGAGATCAAAAGCGACATCCGGACAATGAAACAACGCTTCATGAAACACAAGTTGGCAGTTGCTAGTTGGTAGTAGCGGGTAGGGCGTGCTGGTGCCGGCAATACCAGCGACTACCAAGTAGCAGCTTTACGCGGATTTTCCAGACATTTCTCCCGGATCGCGGACGCGCGATCCACTGATGACCCCAAGGCGGTAGCTCCCCATGACGACGACAGCTTCCACGAAGACTGCATCGAGCAAGATGTATTCCTTCACCGAAAAGAAGCGCATCCGCAAGGATTTCGGCAAGTCCCGCTCGATCCTTGAAGTGCCGTTCCTGCTCGCGATCCAGGTCGATTCCTACCGGGAATTCCTGCAGTCGAACACCGATCCCGCCAAGCGCGAGGACCGCGGCCTGCACGCCGCGCTGAAGTCGGTGTTCCCGATCGTCAGCTACAACGGCTACGCCGCGCTGGAATACGTCGGCTACAAGCTAGGCGAGCCCGGCTTCGACGAGCGCGAATGTCGCAACCGTGGCCTCAGCTACGGCGCCCCGCTGCGCGTAACCGTTCGCCTGGTGATCTACGACCGCGAGTCGTCGAACAAGGCCATCAAGTACGTGAAGGAGCAGGAGGTCTACATGGGCGAGATCCCGCTCATGACCGATAACGGCACCTTCATCGTCAACGGCACCGAGCGCGTCATCGTCTCGCAGCTGCACCGTTCGCCAGGCGTGTTCTTCGACCACGACCGTGGCAAGACGCACAGCTCCGGCAAGCTGCTGTACAGCGCCCGCATCATTCCGTATCGCGGTTCCTGGCTGGACTTCGAGTTCGACCCGAAGGACGCCCTGTTCACGCGTATCGACCGTCGCCGCAAGTTGCCGGTGTCGGTGCTGCTGCGCGGCCTGGGCTACTCCAACGAGGAGATGCTCAACGAGTTCTTCGAGATCAACACCTTCCACATCGACCCGAAGGAAGGCGTGCAGCTGGTGCTGGTGCCCGAGCGCCTGCGCGGCGAGACCCTGGACTTCGACCTAGCCGATGGCGACAAGGTCATCGTCGAGGCCGGCAAGCGCATCACCGCGCGCCATGTGAAGCAGCTCGAGGATTCGGGCATTGCGGCATTGGCCGTGCCGGACGCTTATCTGGTCGGCCGCATCCTGTCCCACGATGTCGTCGACGCGGCCACGGGTGAACTGCTCGCCACCGCCAACGATGAAATCAGCGAAGAGTCGCTGGCCAAGCTGCGCAAGGCCGGGATCGAAGCGGTCGGCACCATCTGGGTGAACGACCTGGATCGTGGCGCCTACATCTCCAACACGCTGCGCATCGATGGCACCAAGACCCAGCTCGAAGCGCTGGTCGAAATCTATCGCATGATGCGTCCCGGCGAGCCGCCGACCAAGGATGCCGCGCAGAACCTCTTCCACAACCTGTTCTTCACCTTCGAGCGCTACGACCTGTCGGGCGTGGGCCGGATGAAGTTCAACCGCCGCATCGGCCGCAAGGAAGTCACCGGCGCGTCGGTGCTGTACGACGCCAAGTACTTCGCCGAGCGCAAGGACGAGGACTCGGTCAAGCTGCGCGAGCAGTTCGGCGACATGTCCGACATCCTCGACGTGATCAAGGTGCTGACCGAGATCCGCAACGGTCGCGGTACGGTCGACGACATC
>JACMKK010000303.1 GCA_014380115.1 Luteimonas sp.
CCCTGCGGCGCTGCGCGAACCACTGCGCGATCCGCTGCCGGTGCTGGTCGATACGCTCGGCTCGCTGGCGTTGCTCAATGCCGACGGCGACGCGGTCGCGGCGACGATGCTGCATGCGCTGCCCGGCTGGAGCGAGCGCGCCGAACCAGCGCTGGCCAGGCACTATCCGGCCGTCTCGTTGCTGCTGGAAGGACAGCGCGCGGCAGCGCAGGTGTGGGCGTTGCACGCCGAGCGATCCGGTCATGGCAATGCCGAAGGATTGCGTCGCCTGCTGCTGGCGATCGTGCGCGACCTGCGCGTCGTGCCGGTGCTGCTGGCGCGGCAGCTGGCGCGCATGCGCGCCGCGCAAGCGCTGCCGGAAGACGAGCGTCGCGCGCTGGCGCAGCTGACACGCGACATCCACGCGCCGCTCGCCAACCGCCTCGGCATCTGGCAGTTGAAGTGGGAACTGGAAGACCTCGCCTTCCGCCATCTGGAACCGGACACCTACCAACGCATCGCGCGCCTGCTCGACGACAAGCGCGCCGGCCGCGAGCGCTACATCGAGCAGGTCAAATCCATGCTCGGCGAGGCGCTGGCAGCGCAGGGCATCCACGCCGAAGTCGCCGGGCGGCCGAAGCACATCTTCAGCATCTGGAAGAAGATGCAGAAGAAGGACGTGCCGATCGGAGAACTCTACGACCTGCGCGCGGTGCGGATCCTCGTCGACGACATTCCGTCGTGCTACGCCGCGCTGGGCGTCGCGCACGTGCTGTGGACGCCGGTCCCCAGCGAATTCGATGACTACATCGCGCGTCCGAAGAACAACGACTACCGTTCCTTGCACACCGCCGTGGTCGGGCCTGAAGGCAAGACCCTGGAAGTGCAGATCCGCACGCGCGAGATGCATGCGCAGGCCGAACTCGGCGTCGCCGCGCACTGGCGCTACAAGGAGGGCGGCGGCGCGCGCAAGGGCGGCGAAGGCCGGTCCGCGGCCGGCGATGCCGCGCTCGATCGCAAGATCGAATGGATGCGGCGCCTGCTCGATACCCACAGCGAGGACGGCCGCGAAGGCGGCGAGCGCGAGTTGCGCGACGAACTCGACAGCGCCCTGGTCGAGGATCGCGTCTACGTGCTGACGCCGATGGGCGAGGTGATCGACCTGCCGCGCGGCGCGACGCCGCTCGATTTCGCCTACCACGTGCACACCATGGTCGGGCACCGCTGCCGCGGCGCCAAGATCGACGGCCGCATCGTGCCGCTCGACCACGTGCTGCACACCGGCGACCGCGTCGAGATCCTGACCGGCAAGACCGCCGAGCCGCGACGCGACTGGCTGATCGCCGCGAACGGCTTCCTCGCCAGCGCGCGCTCGCGCGAGAAAGTGCGCAACTGGTTCAACAAACTCGACCGCGTGCGCAACGTGCAGGCCGGCAAGGAACTGCTCGACAAGGACCTGCGGCGCATGGGTCTGTTGCAGGCCGATCCGGCGCCGGCGCTGCAGAAGTTCAACGTCGCCAGCCTCGAGGAGTTGTACGTGATGGTCGCGCTCGGCGACGTCGGCCCGCACCAGGTCGGCCGCAGCCTGCTCGAGCACGAGCGCGCGCAAGCGGAAGCGCAGGCGCCGGCAACCGCGTCGGGCGCATCGCTCGCGCCGCGTGCGCCGAAGAAGGCGGCGACACCGTCTTCGGCGTTCACCGTCGTCGGGGTCGGCAACCTGCTGGTGCAGATCGCGCGCTGCTGCCAGCCGCTGCCGGGCGAGGCCATCGCCGGTTATCTGACCCGTGGTCGCGGCATCACCGTGCACCGCGCCGATTGCGCGGCCCTGCAACGGCTGGCCGCGAAGCAGCCGCAGCGCGTGCTGCCGGTCGAATGGGGACGCGCCGGCGGCGGCCACGAGGCCGACGTCCTGGTCGAGGCGATCGACCGCAAATGGCTGCTCAAGGACCTGACCAACCTGATCGCGCAGGAGGACGCGCACGTCCTCGGCATCCACAGCGAAGCCGCACGCGGCAGCGGCCAGATGCGCCTGCGGCTGCAGCTGCGGGTTCAGGACTACGGCCAGCTCTCGCGCCTGCTCGGCAAGATCGACAGCCTGCCGGGCGTACAGCAGGCGCGCCGCGCCTGACGACGGGCTGAAGGAGCGACACCACGCTGTCATCGCGGGGCTTGCTTATGCTGTGCAGGTGCCCCGCAACCGCCCGCCCGACCCAGACGCCTCGAAGGACGCCGGCGACGACAACGCTCCCGGCGCACGCCGCGAGCCGACGACCGGTCCCATCGACGACGTGATCTTCCGCGCCCGCGAGGGCCTGGATGCTGCGC
>JACMKK010000304.1 GCA_014380115.1 Luteimonas sp.
CAGCGCAAGGCGGTATCTCCGCCGCGCTCGGCAACATGGGCGAGGACGACTGGCGCTATCACTTCTTCGACACCGTGAAGGGTTCCGACTGGCTCGGCGACCAGGACGCGATCGAATACATGTGCCGCGAAGCGATTCCGGCGATCATCGAACTCGAACACCAGGGCGTTCCGTTCTCGCGCACCGAAGACGGCAAGATCTACCAGCGCCCGTTCGGTGGCATGACGACCCGATACGGCGAAGGTCCCGCCGCGCAGCGCACCTGCGCCGCGGCCGATCGCACGGGTCACGCCATCCTGCACACGCTGTACCAGCAGTCCCTGAAGCACGACGCGCGCTTCTTCATCGAATACTTCGCGCTCGACCTGATCATGGATGCCGACGGCGCCTGCCGCGGCGTGCTGGCGCTCGATATGGCCGAGGGCACGCTGCACCTGTTCCGCGCGCACGGCGTGGTGCTGGCGACTGGCGGCTACGGCCGCGCGTATTTCTCCGCGACCTCCGCGCATACCTGCACTGGCGACGGCGGCGGCATGGCGCTGCGCGCCGGACTCGGCCTGCAGGACATGGAGTTCGTGCAGTTCCATCCGACCGGGATCTACGGCGCCGGTTGCCTGATCACCGAGGGCGTGCGCGGCGAAGGCGGCATCCTGCGCAACTCCGCGGGCGAGCGCTTCATGGAGCGCTATGCGCCGAACGCGAAGGACCTCGCCTCGCGCGACGTGGTCAGCCGTTCGATGACGATCGAGATCCGCGAAGGTCGTGGCGTCGGCCCGCACAAGGACCACATCAACCTCGACCTCACCCATCTCGATCCGAAGGACATCCACGAGAAGCTGCCCGGCATCGCCGAGAGCGCGCGCATTTTCGCCAACGTCGACGTCGAGAAGGAACCGATCCCGGTGTTGCCGACCGTGCACTACAACATGGGTGGCATCCCGACCAACTACCACGGTGAAGTGGTGCAGCTGAAGAACGGCAACCCGGACGAGGTCGTGCCGGGGCTGTACTCGATCGGCGAGGCGGCTTGCGTGTCGGTGCACGGCGCCAACCGACTCGGTTCGAATTCGTTGCTCGACCTGGTGGTGTTCGGCCGCGCGGTCGCCAACCGTTGCGCCGAGACGATCAAGCCCGAGCAGCGCCACGTCAGGCTGCCTGGCGATGCCTGCGACAAAGCGCTCGCCAACCTCGACCGCCTGCGCAACGCCAATGGCGGCACGCCGACGGCGACGATCCGCGACCGCATGCAGCGCACGATGCAGAACGACGCGGCGGTGTTCCGCACCGGCGAGACATTGGCCGACGGCGTGCGCAAGATCCGCGAGATCCATGATTCGTTCGCCGACGTCAAGGTCAGCGATCGTTCGCTGGTGTGGAACTCGGACCTGGTCGAAACGATGGAGCTGCAAAACCTGCTGGGACAGGCGCTGGCGACGATCGTATCGGCAGAAAACCGCACCGAATCGCGCGGCGCGCATGCGCGCGAGGATTTCCCGGACCGCGACGATCAGCTGTGGCAGAAGCACACCCTTTGCTGGGTCGACGACGACGGCGC
Source organism: Luteimonas sp. (assembly GCA_014380115.1). Classification (GTDB taxonomy): domain Bacteria; phylum Pseudomonadota; class Gammaproteobacteria; order Xanthomonadales; family Xanthomonadaceae; genus Luteimonas. The sequence continues at coordinate 1,556 of JACMKK010000304.1, forward strand.
GACGCGCATCGACTACCGCCCGGTGCACATGTACACGCTCGACGACGACGTCGCCGTCGTGCCGCCGAAGCCGCGCGTTTACTGACTGGAGCCGACGTGGCCGAATTCACTCTTCCGAAGAACTCGAAGATCCACGCGGGCAGGCGCTTCTCCGCGCCAGCCGGCGCCAAGCGCACGCGCGAATTCAAGGTGTATCGCTGGAGCCCGGACGACGACGAGAATCCGCGAACCGACACCTACGAGGTCGATCTCGACAGCTGCGGCCCGATGGTCCTGGACGCGCTGATCAAGATCAAGAACGAGATCGACCCGACGCTGACGTTCCGTCGCTCCTGTCGCGAGGGCATCTGCGGCAGCTGCGCGATGAACATCGACGGCGTCAACACGCTCGCCTGCACGCTGGCGATCGCGGACTGCAAGAAGAACGAAGTCCCGATCTATCCGTTGCCGCACATGCCGGTGGTCAAGGACCTGGTGCCGGACCTGACGCATTTCTATGCGCAATACGCGTCGATCCAGCCATGGATCCGCACGCAGAGCGCGCCGCCGCCGGATCGCGAGCGGCTGCAGTCGAAGGAGGACCGGGCCAAGCTCGACGGCCTCTACGAATGCATCCTGTGCGCGTGCTGCACGACCAGCTGCCCGAGCTACTGGTGGAACGGCGACCGCTACCTCGGCCCGGCGGTGTTGCTGCAGGCCTATCGCTGGATCATCGACTCGCGCGACGAGGACACCGGCGCGCGTCTCGACGACCTCGAGGATCCATTCAAGCTGTATCGCTGCCACACCATCATGAACTGCGCGCGGACCTGCCCGAAGGGCCTGAATCCGGCGAAGGCGATCGCGGAGATCAAGCAGCTGATGCTGGCGCGACAAGGGTAGTCCCTGTCGTCATTCCCGCGAAGGCGGGAACCCAGCGACTTCGCTCATTCGATGCGTGGTTTGTTGACGAGACGAAGGCACTGGATTCCCGCCTTCGCGGGAACGACGAGCAAGACCCAGCCGCGACGACGAGGCCCCGAATGACACAACAAGTCCTCCTCCTGCCCGCATTCGCGATGGTGGCGCTGACCATCGCGGTCTACCTGCGGATGTACGCCATGCGCATCGGGCAGATGAAGCGCGAGCGGATCCATCCGCAGTCGGTCGCCACCTCGGCGCAGGCCAATGCCCGCCTGACCGACAGTCGCGCCGCCGACAACCTGCGCAACCTGTTCGAATTGCCAGTGCTGTTCTATCTGGCACTGCTGGTCGCAGCCGTGACCGGAGTCGCGACGACGACGACGCTCGCGCTGGCCTGGTCATTCGTCGCCTTGCGTGTCGCGCACAGCGTCATTCAGTGCGGCTACAACAAGGTCATGCATCGCTTCAAGGTGCATTTCACCGGCTTCGTCGTGCTCTGCGCATTGTGGATCCAGCTGGCGTTCGTGTCGTACCGGTGAGCGAAGATCCCGAACTGCGCCGCCTGCGTTGGTGTTGCCGCCGCGGCATGCGCGAACTGGACCAGTTGCTGACGCGCTATCTCGACCGGCGCTGGCCACAGGCCTCCGACGAGGAGCGCGGCGTTTTCCTACGCCTGCTGGATTGCGAGGACGATAGGCTCTGGCGCTGGTTCCTCGGCCATGAGACCGCATCCGATGCCGCGCTCGATACTCTCGTCCAACGCATCCGCACCCTGCCGGCTTGAGTGGCGGCCCTCGCGCTGGGTGGTGGCCGCACTCTGCTTGCTGCCTGTCCTGGCGACGTTTTCGCTGATCGCCTCCGACCTGCCACGCCCGGTCGCCTGGCCGTCGGCCGTAGCGGTCTTCGCTGCGGGTTTGAGGCGCGCAAGTCATGAGTCGCGGCGACGGGCCTGCGCGATCGTGATCGCCGCGGATGGCCGAACGACGGTCGATGGACAACCGGTGGAAGACCTGGATGTCGAATGGCGCGGAACGCTCGCATGCCTGCGCTGGCGCGACGCAGGCGGGCGCACGCAGCGCCGCGGCTTCTGGCCGGACACGCTGCCTGCCGGCAAGCGGCGTGAACTGCGGCTGGCCGCGCCGGCACGACCGGGTGCGCCGGGAGCGAACGGGATGGCACACTAGCCCGCTATGTTCAAACCCATCCCCGTCGCCATCGGCCTGCGCTACCTCCGCGCCAAGCGCCGCAACGGTTTCATCTCCTTCATCTCGCTGGCCTCGATCCTTGGCATCGCCATCGGCGTCGCCGCGCTGATCACCACGCTGGCGGTGATGAGCGGCTTCCAGCGCGAGATCCGCGATCGCATGCTGCAGATGGCCGCGCACGCTACGGTCAGCGCCAGCGGCGAGGTCATGGAAAACTGGCGCCAGGCGGTCACTGAGGCCAATCGCGACAAGCGTGTCGCCGGTGCCGCGCCTTATATCGAAACCGAGGCGCTGCTGCGCGGTGCGCGCAATCAGCCGGCGATCGTGCGCGGCGTGGTGCCGGCCGAGGAGGGCAAGGTCTCGGTCCTCGCCCAACGCATGGCGGAGGGCAAGCTGTCCTCGCTGACGCCGCGCAGCTTCAACATCGTGCTCGGTAGGGAATTGGCGATGTGGCTCGGTGTCGGTATCGGCGACAGCGTCATCGTCACCACCGACTACCAGACCACGCCGATGGGCGCGGTGCCCCAGCTCAAGCGCTTCACCGTCAGCGGCATCTTCGAGGCCGGCTACCAGGAGTACGACAAGGGCCTGGCCGTGGTGAACCTGCAGGACGCACAGCGCCTGCTGCGCATGGGCGACGGCGTCACCGGCGTGCGCCTGAGGCTGCACGACATGGACCTGGCCTGGAACGTGGCGCGCGATCTCGCACTGCGCCTGAAAGGTCCCTACCTCGTCAGCGACTGGAGCAGCGAGAACGCCAACATGTTCCGTGCGCTGAAGCTCGAGAAAACGATGATGGCGATCCTGCTGTCGCTGATCATTGCGATGGGTGCGTTCAACCTGGTGTCGTCGCAGGTGATGCTGGTGACCGATAAGCAGGCCGACATCGCCATCCTGCGCACGCTCGGGCTGACCCCGCGCGGGGTGATGCAGGTGTTCATGGTGCAGGGTTCGCTGATCGGCTTCATCGGCACGGTCATGGGCGTGGTCGGCGGCATCCTGCTCACGCTCAACCTCGAACACATCCTGAGCGCGATCGAGCGTGTGTTCGACGTGGTGCTGATGCCGGAGGACGTGTACTACATCACCGGCCTGCCGACCGAACTCAATTCCGACGATGTCGTCACGATCGCGCTGGTGGCGCTGGCGATGGCCTTCGTCGCCACGATCTACCCGGCCTGGCGCGCGGCGCGCACCGCGCCGGCGGAGGCGCTGCGCTATGAGTGACGTCTCCATGCCGACTGCGGTGATCCATTGCGACGGCCTCGGCAAGACCTATGCCGAAGGCAAGCTGCACACGCCGGTGTTCGATGGCCTCGAACTCACGGTGTACACCGGCGAGACCGTCGCCATCCTCGGCGCCTCCGGCGCCGGCAAAAGTACGCTGCTGCACTTGCTCGGCGGCCTCGATACGCCGACCGCGGGCGAGGTCTACGTGGCCGGCAAGAAGATGAGCGCGTTGTCCGACGCCGAGCGCGGACGCCTGCGCAACCACGCACTCGGCTTCGTCTACCAGTTCCACCACCTGCTGCCCGAGTTCACCGCGCTCGAGAATGTGATGCTGCCGGTGCTGCTGAACGGTACGTCGGTCTCCGATGCGGCCGCGAAGTCGAGGGCCCTGCTGGAACAGGTCGGTCTTGGCCATCGCCTCGAGCACAAACCGGGCGAGTTGTCGGGCGGCGAACGCCAGCGCGCCGCGGTCGCGCGTGCGCTCGTCAACAAGCCGGCCTGCGTGCTCGGCGACGAGCCGACCGGCAACCTCGACGAGAAGACCGCCGAGACGGTGTTCGAGCTGATGCTGGAGCTCAATCGCGCGCACAAGACCAGCCTGGTGCTGGTGACGCACGACCGCCGCCTCGCGCGTCGCCTCGACCGCGTGCTCGAACTGCACGAAGGCAAGCTCAGGGAGCTTGCGCCAAGCGAGGTCTAGCCAACACGAGGATGTCGTCATGGATGACGCGGCAAGGACGCCGCTCTTCGGAATCGCCACGGCCGTCGCGCTGCTGGCCGGAACGCTCGCCTGTCTGCTGCTTCCGGCATTGCCATCCTGGCCGCTGCTGGCGGCGCTATTCGCCGGTGGTTTCGCGATGTCGCTGCGTGGCGGACGCCTGCGCGTCGCAGGCATGCTGGCGCTGGCGGCACTCGGATTTGGTCTCGCCGGCCTGCATGCGGCGTCGACGCTTGCGCAGCAATTGCCGCCCGCACTCGAGCAGCAGGAAGCCACCTTGTCGGGCCGCATCCTCGACCTGCCGCAGCATGAAC